>JBNKEN010000498.1:0-11720 GCA_050288805.1 Pseudoalteromonas sp. | reverse complement strand
GCGCGACATACCAGCCGCCTGCATCACCACCAGTTCGCTGTTCGAGGCCAGCGCTCCGAGGCCTGTCAGACCGCCGA
This sequence comes from Pseudoalteromonas sp., assembly GCA_050288805.1. GTDB lineage: Bacteria > Pseudomonadota > Gammaproteobacteria > Enterobacterales > Alteromonadaceae > Pseudoalteromonas. The sequence continues at coordinate 11,643 of JBNKEN010000498.1, read as the reverse complement.
TCAACGCCGCCATGGGGAAAAACACAATAATGTCGCCGGGCAGGCTGTAGAGGGTGTACAGAAGTGCGGCCACCACATCGTAGCTGCCGCGACCGACGGATTTAAGCTGCTCGATAAACTTGATAAGGGTGCTGATCCCGACCAGTACCATAAGCGCAAAGCCGGTGGTCTGCAGTATGCTGCGCCCGAGATACCAGTCCAGTGTTTTCATCATACCGGCATCTCCCGTTTGGTCAGCACCGCCTTAAGCCAAACCCCCATGGGCCTCCCCCGCAGGATCAGTAAGCTGCCGATAAACAAGGCGCTCAGGTGAATCCACCACAGACCGACCGAGGACGGTATTTTGCCGTCTTCCACCGCGAATTTCGCGGCATTCAGCAGGATAAAGTAACCCAGGTACAGGGCGATGGCCGGCACCAGTTTGGCAAACTTGCCCTGGCGCGGATTCACCACACTGAGGGGCACGGCTATCAGCGTTAACAAAGGGATTGAAAACGGAATCGCGATGCGCCATTGCCACTGGGCAATCGCTTCGGTGCCATCGATGGCAAATAGCTGACTGGTGGGGATAGCCTCGAATTTACGGCGCTGGTGTTCGATGGCCTGCTCGCGGATTTGTACCTTGTAACCGGCAAATTCCGTCAGTTTCAGTGCCGACGATTTACTATAGGTTTCGTAACGTTTACCGTCGGACAGCAAGAGTTCCTGTTCGCCGTTTTCCTGTTCGATCACTTCGCCCTTCTGGGCATAGACCAGGCGGGCCTCATCGCTGTCGGAGCCGTCCGGCAGCTGGGCGACGAACACCCGCTTAAGCTCGGTGCCGCCCTTTTCGATGTTATGAATAAACACCACCGCCTTTTCGTTGCCGGTTTCCTGAAAACGCCCGGCACGCAGGCTGGATAACCCGGCATCCGCCTCGGCTTTTTCACGCAACTGATATTCCTGCTCGCTCGCCCAGGGTGCAATTCCCAAGGTCAAAAACGCAGCGAACAGAGCCCAGGCCAGGCTCGACACCAGGGTCACGCGCACCACGTACCATTCGCTGACACCGCAGGCTCGCAGCACAGTCATTTCACTGTCGGCATAGACCCGGCTGTAGGCGAGGATGATCCCTAAAAAAATCGACAGGGGTAAAATCAGCGACGCCAGCTGGGGAAGCTTTAACGCAAGCAGGGATAACACGAGCTTTCCCGGAATGTTTCCCTCGGATGCGGAACTCAGGATCGAAACGAAGCGTTGACTGAGAAAAATCGTCATTAACGTAAGAAAAACGGCGGTCTGCGACTTAAAGACCTCACCGGTCAGGTAACGAAAGATCAGCACTGGTCGACCCTATAAAACTGCGTGTTTCACTGGCATAGTGGGAAATTTTGAGTAAACTAGTTATTTTAGTAACTTATTATATGCCATACGAACCTAATATCCTACCTGGCAGAGAGAATATCTGCCCCCTGATAGGTTGATTGCCAAAATTTGGTAAAGGTTCCGAACGGCCACACTCTCACCAGGAGTCACAATGGAATTTAGCGTAAAGAGTGGTAGTCCCGAAAAACAACGTAGCGCATGCATTGTCGTCGGCGTTTATGAGCCACGTCGTTTATCCCCCATTGGCGAACAACTCGACAAAATCAGCGACGGCTATATCTCCAACCTGTTGCGTCGCGGCGATCTGGAAGGCAAACCGGGCCAGGTTTTATTGCTGCATCATGTTCCCAACGTACTGAGCGAGCGCGTGTTGCTGGTCGGTTGCGGCAAGGAACGCGAACTGGATGACAAGCAATACAAGCAGATCATCTCAAAAACCATCAATACCCTGAACGAGACCGGCTCAATGGAAGCTGTGTGTTTCCTGACCGAACAACACGTTAAGGGACGCGACACCTATTGGAAGGTACGCCAGGCGGTGGAAACCACCCAGGATTGCCTGTACACCTTCAATCAGCTGAAAAGTAAAAAGAGCGATCCCCGTCGCCCGCTGCGTAAAATCGTTTTCAACGTACCGACCCGCCGCGAACTGACGATCGGCGAAACCGCCATCGAGCACGGCCTGGCGATCGCCGCCGGCAGCAAGCTGTGTAAGGACGTGGCCAATATGCCGCCTAACATCTGTAACCCGCGCTACCTCGGCGAACAGGCCAAGGAACTGGAAGCGGCGTTTGACAAAATCAAGGTCAATATTGTCGGCGAGAAAGAAATGGAAGAGCTCGGCATGCATGCCTACCTGGCGGTTGGCCGCGGCAGCGACAACGAATCCGTGATGTCGGTGATCCATTACAACGGCGCCAATGAAGAACAGGCGCCGATCGTTCTGGTGGGCAAGGGCCTGACCTTCGATTCCGGCGGTATCTCTCTCAAGCCGGGCGAAGGCATGGACGAGATGAAATACGATATGGGCGGCGCCGCCAGCGTGCTTGGCACCATGCGTTCCATCGCCGAGATGAACCTGAATATCAATGTCATCGGCGTGCTGGCCGGCTGTGAAAACATGCCCGGTTCCAAGGCCTATCGCCCCGGCGATATCCTCACAACCATGTCGGGTCAGACCGTTGAAGTGCTCAACACCGACGCCGAAGGCCGCCTGGTGCTGTGCGATGCCCTGACCTATGTCGAAGCGTTCGAGCCTGAAACGGTGATCGACGTGGCAACGCTGACCGGTGCCTGTATCATCGCCCTGGGTCACCATGCCACCGGCCTGCTTTCAAGCCACAACCCGCTGGCCCATGACCTGCTGAAGGCCTCGGAGCAAAGCGGCGACCGCGCCTGGCAGCTGCCGTTGTGGGACGATTACCAGGAGCAACTGGAAAGCCCGTTTGCCGATTTCAGCAACCTCGGTGGACGCCCGGCAGGCACGATCACCGCTGCCTGCTTCCTGTCGAAGTTCACCAAAAAGTACAATTGGGCGCACCTGGATATTGCCGGCACAGCATGGCGCAGCGGCAAAAACAAGGGTGCAACCGGTCGTCCCGTACCGATGCTGACCCAGTATCTGCTGAACCGAACCGGCGGCGTAGAAGCGCAAGACTAAGTTTTCGCACCCGCGGCCCAGTATTCGATAAGCCCCTTCCAAGGGGCTTATTCATTGATGCCGGGGCCGCTTTGTGTCAAAATTGCAGCAGTTTTATGTGGCCGCCAAATTCGGCCGTTAATTCCACCCCGTTCCCGCCCTTGAGGATACGATGAACGCGTTATTTTACGTTCTGAAACAGTTAGATGAGCCGAGCGCTGCGCTGCCGGCTCATTTTGATCTGGCCGCACATATCGCCGCCGATCTGTATCGCCAGGGGCAGCGGGTGTTTATTTTTGTCGACTCCCAGGACGACGCCCATCTGATCGATGAGCACCTCTGGGCATTCGACGCCGACAGTTTTGTGCCCCATAACCTGCAAGGGGAAGGGCCGCGCGGCGGAGCGCCGGTCGAAATCGGCACCACGCCGCCGGTCGGCAGCCGTAAGGTGTTGATTAATCTGGCGACGCATTTGCCGGATTTTGTACGCCGCTTCGGACAAATTTACGATTTTGTGCCGTTCGAGGACCGCGCCAAACAGGCGGCCCGCGAGCGCTATCGGTTACTGCGCCAAAGCGGTGCCCAAATCGCAACAAAAGATATTTAAAATTAAAGATTTACTTAAGGTTCTGTGTAATGGATAAAACCTACAATCCACAAGATATAGAACAGTCTCTGTATCAGGGCTGGGAAGAAAAAGGCTACTTTAAGCCTTCTGGCAAGGGCGAATCATATTCCATCATGATCCCACCGCCCAACGTCACCGGCAGTCTGCACATGGGCCACGCCTTCCAGGATACCATTATGGATACCCTGATCCGCTTCAAGCGCATGCAGGGCAACAACACCCTGTGGCAGGTCGGTACCGACCACGCCGGTATCGCCACGCAAATGGTGGTCGAGCGTAAGCTGGCGGCAGAAGAAGGCAAAACGCGCCACGATCTGGGTCGCGAAACCTTTATCGACAAGATCTGGGAGTGGAAAAACGAATCCGGTGGCACCATCACCAAACAATTGCGCCGCTTAGGGGCCTCGGTCGACTGGGATCGCGAACGCTTTACCATGGATGACGGACTTTCGGAGGCGGTCAAGGAAGTCTTTGTCCGCCTGCATAAGGAAGATCTGATCTACCGCGGTAAACGTCTGGTCAACTGGGATCCTAAGCTGCACACCGCTATTTCCGATCTGGAAGTGGAAAACAAGGACAAACAGGGCCATATGTGGCACCTGCGCTATCCGCTTGCAGACGGCCTGAAAACCCAAGACGGCAAAGACTATATCGTGGTCGCGACGACGCGTCCGGAAACTATGCTGGGCGATACCGGTATCGCGGTTAACCCTGAAGACGAGCGCTACCAAGACCTTATCGGCAAGCACGTGTTGCTGCCTATCGTGAACCGTCTGATCCCTATCGTTGCCGACGAGCACGCCGACATGGAAAAAGGCACCGGCTGCGTGAAGATCACCCCGGCCCACGATTTCAACGATAACGAAGTCGGCAAGCGCCATTCCTTGCCGATGATCAACATCTTCAACAAGGATGCGGCCATTCTGAGCGCCGGTGAAACCTTCACCTTCGACGGCAAGGCACTGGAAATGGACGCGCCGATCCCCGAGCGTTTCCACGGTCTGGACCGCTTCGATGCGCGTAAGGCGATCGTCGCCGAATTTGAACAACTGGGTCTGCTTGAGAAAATCGACGACCACAGCCTGACCATCCCTTACGGCGACCGCTCAGGCGTGGTTATCGAGCCACTGTTGACCGACCAATGGTACGTACGCGTTGCGCCTTTGGCTGAGCCGGCCATCAAGGCGGTTGAAAACGGCGATATCCAGTTCGTGCCCAAGCAATACGAAAACATGTATTTCGCCTGGATGCGCGACATTCAAGACTGGTGTATCTCGCGTCAGTTATGGTGGGGTCACCGCATTCCGGCCTGGTACGACAACGACGGCAACGTTTATGTCGGCCGTGACGAGGCGGAAGTTCGCCGCGACAATGGCCTCGGCGACGACATCGCGCTGCGCCAGGACGAAGACGTGCTGGATACCTGGTTCTCTTCGGCACTGTGGACCTTCTCGACCCTGGGGTGGCCGGAAAACACCGACGACCTCAAGGTGTTCCACCCGTCCGACGTGCTGGTAACCGGCTTCGACATCATCTTCTTCTGGGTTGCCCGCATGATCATGATGACGCTGCACTTTATCAAGGACGAAGACGGCACGCCGCAGGTTCCGTTCAAAACCGTGTACGTCACCGGCCTTATCCGTGACGAGAACGGCGACAAGATGTCGAAGTCCAAGGGTAACGTACTGGATCCGCTCGACATGATCGACGGTATCGATCTCGAAAGCCTGGTAGAAAAGCGCACCGGCAACATGATGCAGCCGCAGCTGGCCGCCAAAATTGAAAAGAACACCCGCAAGACGTTCGCCGACGGCATTGAGGCCCACGGCACCGACGCACTGCGCTTTACTCTGGCAGCCATGGCCTCGACCGGACGTGACATCAACTGGGACATGAACCGTCTTGAAGGCTACCGTAATTTCTGTAACAAGCTGTGGAACGCCAGCCGCTACGTGCTGATGAACACCGAAGAGCAGGACTGCGGTTTTACAGGCGGCGAGATGGAATACTCGCTGGCGGACCGCTGGATCCTGGGCCAGTTCCAGAACACGGTGCAAACCTTCACCGATCACCTGAACAACTACCGTTTCGACCTCGCGGCCAACACGGTTTATGAGTTCACCTGGAACCAGTTCTGCGACTGGTACCTGGAGTTGACCAAACCTGTGTTGTTCAAGGGCAACGAAGTACAGCAGCGCGGCACCCGCCATGCGCTTATCACCGTACTGGAAGGGCTGCTGCGCCTGATGCACCCGCTGATGCCTTACATCACGGAAACCATCTGGCAGCGCGTTGCGCCGCTGGCCGGTATCGAGGCCGATACCATCATGCTGCAGGCGTTCCCTGAGTACGATGAAAGCAAGGTCGATGCGAAGGCGATGGCGGATCTGGAATGGGTTAAGCAATTCATCCTGGCCATTCGTAACATTCGCGGTGAAATGGACATCAGCCCGAGCAAACCGCTCAGCGTGCTGCTGGCCAATGTCGATGCGGACGATAAGCGTCGTCTTGACGAAAACCAAGCGTTCCTTGCTTCGCTGGCCAAACTGGAAGACGTAACCGTACTTGCCAACAAGGACGAGGCACCGGCCTCGGCAACCGCGTTTATCGGCAACCTGGAGATCATGATCCCCATGGCCGGCCTTATTGACGTTGAGGCCGAGCTGGCGCGTATCGCCAAGCAGCTCGAGAAAGCCGAAAAGGGTCTGGAACAGGTAGAGAAAAAGCTGGCCAACGAAAAGTTCGTCAGCAATGCGCCGGAAGCGGTACTCGCCAAGGAAAAAGAAAAGCTGGCCGAGTACTCCGATGCCAAGGCCAAACTGCTTGAACAAAAGGCGAAGATCGAAAGCCTTTAAGCAGGCATTTTTCACCTCTTTGAAAAGGGCGTGTTAACACGCCCTTTGTTTTTTCTGCCTTTTATTGGCTCATCGTTGCCGACCCGACGGCGACAACCAAAATCCTCCCTACAACAGGGTTAAAAGCTCGTCGACTGCTATACTTTGCTATGCGTTTTCCACGTTAGGAGAAGCACGCAATGAGTATGAGTAACAGGATCGGTGCGTACCTCGATACCCAAGAAGTCGAGTACCACCTGATCGAACATGAGCACAGCCACAGCTCGGTCGGCACCGCGGTCAGCAGTCATGTGCCGCTGAAGCAAATAGCCAAGGCCGTGATGCTGGAAGATCATGAAGGCCGCCGCCTGATGGCGATCATTCCGGCCAACAACAAGGTTAACCTGGGGCAGCTCAGGGATACCCTGCACAGGGATTTTCACCTGATGAGGGAGCAGAACGTTTATCAGCTGTTTAACGATTGCGATCCCGGCGCCATCCCTCCCCTCCCCGAAGCCTATAACCTTGACTTCATCTACGATGAGCAGCTGCTGGATCAGCCCGATGTGTATCTCGAATGCGGCGACCACACCCACCTGGTACAACTGAACCAGCGTGATTTCCGCCATTTGATGCATAAGGCCAGGCATATGCGGTTCAGCCACCCGGTCTTCCACTGACAAAAATGCCGCTGCGGTGCAGCGGCATTTTTTATGTACAGGATGTACGGTATGCCGCAGGCTCATGGATGAGCAGGAGCGGCGATACGGGCAATCTCTGTTTAGAAGCTGTAGTTGAATTGCGCGCCCAGCAGGTACGCGTGGCCTTTCGATTCAAAGCCCCATTGTTGTCCCAGCGCATCACTCTCGACGAAATGCCGGGTCTTGCCGCGCAGTACGCTGGCACCCAGATCGAAGCTTGCCTGCTGGTCCAGCTTGTAATTGGCGCCGAACGAGAACCAGGTACGATCCGTGTCAGGGATAGAAATAGACAGGTGCTCGTGTTCAACCGGGGAATTGTCGTAGGCGATCCCCGCACGCAGCGTCAAAGCTTCGTTCAGCGCATAATCGCCGCCGACGGCGTAACGCAGCGAGTTCTTGAATTTTTCCTGCTTGGTGAATACAGCACCTTGTACGCCCTCAACAAAGGCTTCCAGCTTGTCGAAACTGCTCCAGCCGGTCCATTGAATGCTGTAGTGCAGACCCGTGGTTTCATTCAACCGATGAGAACCGGAAAATTCAGCCATCGCAGGCAGCGTCAGGTCCAGTTTACCCGGCAGCGCCATGCCCCCGGTTCCGCCAAAGGCCGCCGGGATCTGGTTGCTGTATTCACCGCTGAATGCGATATCGGTTTCGCTGCGATAGTTGAAACCGAAACGGCTGTCGCCGTCGAGTTGGTACATCAGGCCCAGGTTCCAGCCAAAGCCGTAATCATCACCCTCCAGGTTTACCGCTTCCGTTTGCGCCGGCAGCGGCAACGGAGAGGCGCCGAAGTGACGGATCACCTTAGCATCGGCATACACGTAGTTCAGACCCAAACCTATGCTGAACTGCTCAGATACCTTATAGGCCGCGCTGAGGTTCATATTGACCGTGGTGATTTCGGTATCACCGGCCAGCTGCCCGGCGGCATAGTTGTCGGCAAATTCGGTCGCAAGGCCGAAGTTCGAATAGGCGCCAAGACCCAGTGCAACCTTATCGTTCACGGGCAATACCAGGTAGGCCGCCGGTACCACGGCGGAAGGCGCGATACTGCCATCGTCCAGCACGGCCGGATCCATGCCGTTGTTTGTGCTCTCACCTTTGAGGCTCACGTCAGGTTTGATGTAAACGGCTGCTGCAGACACCTGGGCCTTGTCGAACAGCGACATCAGCGCCGGATTGCGTCCAACCACGGATGCGTCATCGGCTACGGAGGCTTCACCGGCATAGGCACGGCCAAGGCCTGAGGCATTCTGTTCGGCAAGCTGAAAAGCGGCAGCAAGAGTATCAAAAGACAGCGACGCCACGGCGGCTGCGATCAGGGTTTTATTGAAATTCATTTAACTGTTCTCTATTCGTTTTGGCAGTCGGGACCCGAGCTTCTGAAAAACAGGCCCGCGCAAGCACGTACGCGTTCCGATCTGCGAGACTGCAAAATACGCTCGTCACACTACCCTATTTGATTTTAAAAAGCCGCAAATAAACGCCAGTTTACGAACTAAATGCTCAAAAATGACGCATTTAACATCCAGTTCACACCTCATCGGACCTCACCTTAAGATGATAACGAATCTCATTTGCGTTGACTTCGTTTTCCGCTTTGATACACTAACCGAGTTGCTTAAAAAAGGGACATAACAATGCAGTGGATCTGGCTTCCTCCCGCCTTTATTCTTTCCAGCCTTAGCATTTATCAGTTTTGCCGGGCCAATTACTGCGCCTGTACCCTGGCAGGGCAATGTAACAATCCGGTAGGTTGCCACTGGCTTTTAGCGCTGCTTGCAGCCTTGTTTTCTCTGCTGTTTTGCGCGGCCTCAACCGACTCGGCCACGGGGAGCCTTGTCTGGTCACTGATGATGGGAGGGCAACTGGGCGGCGCCTTACTGGCGGGTAAAAAGAGGCAACTCAGGCGTTGTAAGGCCTCTACCCTTAAGGACGCAGGTGTTCTTTTAACAGACGGGATAAGTTGAGCTGGTAATCGTTCGGTTTGACGCTCGACACGATGCGAATATCTTCGCTGTGCTTGCTAAGTTCTATGTCCTTTGCGGTGACGTGGTGACTGTGACGGGCATTGTAGAAAACCTTCACCTTGGGCTTGATAGGATTTGCACTGTTGCCTTCCAGCACCAGGGCCAGGCGTTCATTGGTCAATTTGACTATGGTTCCCACCGGATGCACGCCGACACATTTGATAAAGTGCTGCACCAACGCATGATCGAATCGCTTGCGATTCGAGAGCAGGTAACGCAGCACATGAATGGGTTCTTCACCGCCCTTATGCGGCCTGTCTGAGGTCATTGCATCATAGACATCGACAATCGCCATAATCCGCGCCTGACGGCTTAGCTTGTCTTCCTTGATACCGCGCGGATAGCCGCTGCCGTCCAATCGCTCATGATGATTGACCAGCATGTCCAGCATCACGGATGTAATTCCTTTTTCCCCTTTCAGCATCGCCAGGCCCTGCGCCACATGCTTGCGCATTGCCTGCATTTCCGTTTCATTCAGCGGCCCTGGCTTGGAAAGAAGTTGCTGGGGAACCCGAGCCAGGCCGATATCATGCAGCAGCGCGCCCAACGCCATTTCACGTACGGCCTTAATGTCGTAACCCAGGTACTTGGCGAAGATAGCGACCAGAATGGCGCTGTTCATCATATGACGCCAGGTGTAGGTATGTTTATCGCGCAGATGGGTCAGGATAGCCATCGCATCGGGATTACGAAAAACAGAATCGACGATGTCGTTCGCAACCTGATCCAGCAGCATGATGTTAATACGCAGGCCCTGCGTAATTTCACCGTACAGACCCCGCAACTTGGTCAGGCTCTGTTCGTAACAGGTGCTGGCGATCAGGAACTCCTGTTCCAGGGTAATAATCTGGGGGCTGACGGCGCCGGCCTTTTTCTTGTTGACCGAATCCAAACTGGCAGCGCGGGAGCGCTTCGAGCGGGTTACATCCTGATATTGGCGCGGCGGCGGAGTCTCACTCTGATCAAAGTCGATCAGCAGTTCCTGAACCCCTTCTTCTACCATACGTTCGATGATCGACTTGTCCCTGACCATACCCCGGGTACGGATCTTGATGCCGGCGCCGTCACATTGCTTGACGACACGTTCGACATACATGCCAGGTTTCAGTTCAGAGATCGGAAGGGTGATCAGCATATAATAAGGTGATTAAGGGACGCTCTACTAAAAATAACACTTTTTAACTAAAGTCGTCCAGCAAGGAACATAAAAACCAGCTTTTTGTATTAAGGTTTCGTTCAGTTAATAAAAAGCCCGCTCAAGGCGGGCTATGAATGTGACCTTACTCCTGAAAGTAGGTGCCCCATCCGTCGTATTCTACGCCCTGCTCGTCGGCCAGGCTTGCCAGTTTGTCAACGTCTTCCATTATCACGTCGGCATCCAGCTCGGCTTCGACAACGATATCGAAACCCCAAATCTTACTGCCGTCTTCCAGTTCCAGTTCGGCCGGGTCTTCGACGTCATAACCCAGTTTAAACGCCGCCAGCGCCGCGTTTTCCAAGCGCTTAAAATCTTCACACACGAAGTGATGCTCCACTTCATACAGGACATCCGGGTTCGAACCGTCTTCAAGCAGTGAATCGACTATTTCTTCGCTTATTTCGCGCCAGTTTTCCATTCGTTATTTCTCGCATCTAGTTGCTTAATTCTCGCGTCCATCAGGCTGTGCATGTGTTTCGCGTGTTCGCGTACGCTGACCTCTTTCTCCAGCACGACGGGCGCAAGCATATCGATGTAAATTGTACCATTATCCCAGCGATTTAGCTGAATCCTTTTGTGGGTGGTACTCATACAGACGGGCACCACGGGCACATCCGCATTCATTGCGGTATGAAAGGCCCCGGTTTTAAAGGGCAGCAATCCTCGGCCGTAACTGCGCGTTCCTTCCGGGAACATCCACAAGGATATTCCACGTTGCTTGATTTTTCCCGTCGCCTTGCCAATGGTGCCCATCGCCTTGGAACGATTGGCGCGGTCGATCAATATATTGCCCGACAACCAGTACAGTTGGCCGAAAAACGGGATCCATTTGAGGCTTTTCTTGCCGATGCTGACGGTATTTTCCGGCACCGCATTGGGCAGTAAAAAAATATCGTAGTTGTTCTGGTGATTGGCCACATACACGGCAGGACCGACCTCTTCCACGCCCGGTTCCCGGGTGATCTGCACCTTTACCCCCAACAGGCGGGCAACGGAACCATACCAGGTGGCGACGATATGCAGGTTATTCTTGTGAAACGGTCTGAACAGGCAAAGTACCAGACCGGCAAGGCAACTTAACGGAATGAATAAGGCGATAATAAGCAAGCGTAGCAAAGCAAGCACAAGGGATTCTCCAAACTGCAAACGCCGGCATTATATAGCTGTTAGCACAATTAAGCGAACACTTGTACGCTTAATTGGATCTGTCACGGCCAATAAAAAGGGCCGCTTGCTGCGGCCCTCGTT
>JBNKEN010000497.1:0-3639 GCA_050288805.1 Pseudoalteromonas sp. | reverse complement strand
TCGAGCGAACGCATCGACGGCATCAAACAGGCGATGCGTAAACACGGCCTGCATTCGGTGTGCGAAGAGGCTTCCTGCCCCAACCTGTCCGAGTGCTTCAACCACGGCACCGCGACCTTTATGATCCTGGGCGCCATCTGTACCCGCCGCTGCCCGTTCTGCGACGTGGCCCACGGCCGTCCGCTTAAACCGGACGCCGAAGAGCCGGAAAAACTGGCCCTGACCATTCGCGACATGAAGCTCAGCTACGTGGTGATCACCTCGGTAGACCGTGACGATCTGCGCGACGGCGGCGCTCAGCACTTTGCCGACTGTATTCGTGAGATCCGTAAGCATAACCCGGGGATCACCATCGAAATTCTGGTTCCGGACTTCCGCGGCCGGATGGAAAAGGCCCTTGAAATCCTGTCTGAAACGCCGCCGGACGTATTCAACCACAACCTCGAAACCGCACCACGCCTGTACAAGCTGGCCCGCCCAGGCGCCGACTACAAATGGTCGCTGGAATTACTGCGTCGTTTCAAGGAAGCACACCCTGAGGTGCGCACCAAATCGGGCCTGATGGTCGGTCTCGGCGAAGAAATGGAAGAAATCGAACAGGTGCTGCGCGACCTGCGTGAACACAACGTCGATATGCTGACCGTCGGTCAGTACCTGCAGCCGTCAAAGCATCACCTGCCGGTGAAACGCTATGTGCCGCCCGCAGAGTTCGATGCGCTGAAAGACTATGCCGATGAAATCGGCTTTGCCCACGCTGCCTGCGGCCCCTTCGTCCGCTCCAGCTACCATGCCGACCAACAAGCGGCAGGTAACGAGGTTAAATAACCCATTTTAAAAAAGGCGCCCTAGGCGCCTTTTTTGTCTTACCATCTCTCCCTCACCTAAATTAAATGCCGGTCTTTTTTTGCGAGTGGTGAAAACCCAATTTTTGGTCCATGATTATTTTCAGACGCGGTAACCCGAAATCTGATTTTACCGCGCAATATTTAAGACCGAGTTTACAATTTGAGCAAGCGAGTTAGCGGCTTCCTCTGCCGTGAAAAAACAGCAACAAGCTTTCCTTTTAGGAAACGTGAATCAAAGATAACTCGATGTATACATAGGTAAAATTAGTTAACCTGAAAAACTCCACAATTATTAAATTCCAATAAGGTTGAACATGAAAAACTGGCTGCAAAACCTTTCTATCCGACAGGCACTGATCACTATTATCGTGATCTCTTTCTTTACCCTGACTCTTTCAACCGTACTGGTAAACAACAGCATGTTTACCGACGTGTTCGAGGAAAATATTGAGAAGGATGTACTGCCAAACCAGTTACACAAGGTCAAGGAAAGGATCCAGTACCAGTTAAGCACGCCTGTCGTACTCGCTCAGTCGCTTGCACAAAATATTGAACTGCTTGAATGGAGCGCCAAAGGGGAAGATGAAAATCAGCAGGCCAAGGTTATTCGTCTGCTGAAACACCTGCAACAGGAAAACAATGCACTTACCGTCTACTGGGTTTCCAACGTGACAAAAAATTACCTCACCCAAGACGGCATCAGCAGAAAATTAACTGCGGAGGACACCTGGTTTCAGGGCTTCCTTTCTTCCGGTAAGCCCTATGAAATCGCCTTCGACACGGATGCGGGGTCAACCAACCTCACCGCGTTCGTCAATTACAAGGCCAGCTATCAGGGCCGAGATCTGGCTATCACGGGCCTCGGCTACAGCGTAGACGATGTCAGCAAAGATATATTAAGCAATAAAGTAGGCGAAACCGGCTTTGTCTTTGTTACCAACATGAAGGGCAAGGTGATGATCCACCCCAAGCTGAATTCTCTGAAACAGCAGGAACTCGGAAAACTGGATGGATTTGAAGGTTCGGCAGGCAAATTGCTGCAACAAAACCCGGGTTATGTGTTTGACAGGGTGACGCAAAACGGCACCGACTACTATGTGGCGAGCGTCGGTATTCCTGAGCTTGGCTGGAAACTCATTGCCATGCTGCCGGTCGATGAACCCATGTCCAAAATAAGCACCGCGCTTTGGACCAGCAGCGGCCTCAGCATAGTGATCGCACTGGTGTTTATCGCCTTAATGATATACATAGCCAATCGCATCACCCGCCCAATCCTCGCCATCGGCGACAGATTGCTGGCGATGGCGGGACAAGGCGGCGATCTGACCCAACGCCTGGATGACGGCCGTGGCGATGAGTTGGGTTTGCTTGCTCGCGGCTTCAACGCCATCTTGCAGAAGGTCCGCGAGATCATCATCGACATCCAGCAAACGGAACAGGTGATGGCCGAATCATTTGCCAACCTTCATGAAATGACCCGTCAGGTCGATGAATGCGTCAAAAACCAGCAGCTGGAATCGGATTCGGTTGCCGCCGCGACGACGCAAATGAGCCAGAGTATCGAGGAGGTCAGCCAGCTTGCGATAAGAACCGCCCAACGTACCGAATCGGCGCAACAGCAAATCAGCGAGACCAACGGCCGAGTGGAAGAAACCAGCAAGGTGATGATGACCCTGCACGACAGCAACCAGGCCACCCGGGAAAAGATCGAACAGCTGGCGTCCCAGACCCAGACCATCAGCTCCGTGGTCGACACCATCAGCGCGATTTCCGAGCAAACCAACCTGCTGGCGCTGAATGCGGCGATCGAAGCGGCGCGGGCCGGTGAACAGGGACGCGGCTTTGCCGTGGTCGCCGACGAGGTGCGCTCACTGGCGGCTCGCACCCAAAGTTCCACCGCCGAGATCAAGGACGTCATCGAACGGCTGCAAAGCCAGGCCGGTGAAACCGTGTCGGCGATGGCGGAGAATACCAATCTGGTCGATCTCGGCCTGGAACAGACCAACGTGGCGCGAGATGCGCTGGAGGCCGTGGTCAGTGAAATCGGTCAGATCACCGACATGAATACCCAGGTTGCAACGGCAACGCAACAACAGACCAATGTGATAAGCGAACTGAACGTCAACGTAACCCATATAGCCGATATGGCCGGTCAGGTGTTTGACCTTTCACAACGCACCAACGAACTGCTCGGCGAGCTCGACAGGCAGAAGTTGCAGCTGGAGAACCTGGTATCCCAGTTTAAAACGAACTGATGAAACACGCCCCGCTCAATCGCGGGGCATGTTATCCTGGCCTTGCGTGTCTTCGCTGGCCTTAAGGCGCTGGTGTATCGCCACCTTGATCAGCATATAGCTGCCGATAGGGGCGGTGATAAACAAGAACACCGAGATCAATATCTCCTTGACGTGCCAGCCCGGCTGACTGAGGCTGAAATAAATGTTTGCAGCCACCAAAATGGCCGCCATCCCCAGGGTCGTTGCCTTGGTCGGGCCGTGTAATCGGGTGTAGATGTCCGGCAGCTTGTTGATCCCCAGCGAACCAATCAATACGAAGGCGCCGCCCAGCAGCAATAAGGCCGAAATCAGATACTCACTCATAACGCCTCCTATTCGATGATGTCGCCGCGCAGCAAATACTTGCAAAGCGCAATCGTACTGACAAAACCCAGCAAGGCGATCAGCAACGCCGCTTCGAAATAAAGGCCGCTGCCCATGCTGAGGCCGTACAGCACTATCAGCGCGATGGTGTTGATATACATGGTATCAAGCGCAAGAATACGATCCGCCGCCGA
>JBNKEN010000496.1:0-8176 GCA_050288805.1 Pseudoalteromonas sp. | reverse complement strand
ACTGGCTGTGCCACTCTGTTTATAACCCGGTAACGGAAGAAATGTCCAAGCGTGACGTGAACTACGCGCCTAAGCTGCGTGAAGCCTTCCCACCTAAAGCACGTACCTACTAAGGAGAGAAACGATGGCACAAGTACAATTTTCTGTTTATCGTTATAACCCTGACGTAGACAACGCGCCACGCATGCAGGACTACACCCTGCAGGTTGAAGAAGGCCGCGATATGATGGTGCTGGATGCGCTGCTGCAATTAAAAGAGCAGGATCCTACGCTGTCTTTCCGTCGCTCATGCCGTGAAGGTGTATGTGGTTCCGACGGTATCAACATGAACGGCAAAAACGGCCTGGCGTGTATCACTCCTTTGTCTGCGCTTGGCAAGGGCAAAATCGTGATCCGTCCGTTGCCCGGTCTGCCGGTCGTGCGCGATCTGGTTATCGACATGAGCCAGTTCTACACCCAGTATGAAAAGGTAAAACCTTTCCTTATCAACGATAAGCCAACCGGCGGTGAAGAACGTCTTCAGTCGATCGAAGAACGTGAAAAACTTGATGGTCTGTACGAATGTATCCTGTGTGCATGTTGTTCGACCTCGTGTCCGAGTTTCTGGTGGAACCCGGATAAATTTATCGGTCCTGCGGGCCTTCTGCATGCATATCGCTTCCTGGCTGACAGTCGCGATACGGCAACCGAAGAGCGTCTGGCCGATCTTGATGACGCATTCAGCGTATTCCGCTGTCACGGCATCATGAACTGCGTTAACGTGTGTCCAAAAGGTCTTAACCCGACCAAAGCGATTGGTCACATTAAATCAATGCTTCTTAATCGTTCGGTTTAAGGGCATAATAAACGCGTTTAGATGGCTGGCCTTTTGGCTGGCCATCTTGCTACCAAGTAAACTTAAATTTCTGCGCTAGAGAAAAGGGCTTATAGATGCACGAAGGTGTGATGAAGGCATGGCTTGAATCTTCTCACTTAAACGGCGGCAACGTTGCTTATGTTGAGGAGCTTTATGAAGCGTTCTTAGATGACGCGACATCCGTGCCAGAAGAGTGGCGTGAGGTGTTCGAGCAACTTCCCAAAGTTGACGGGGTGGATGTTGAAACTAAACATTCAGAAGTTCGTGCACAGTTCGCAGAGCTTGCTAAATACAAGCATAGAGAAGTTATCGTTGCCGAGGGTGGCCAGGCCGACCCCAAGCAAATCCGCGTACTGCAACTGATCAACGCATTCCGTTTCCGTGGTCACCAGAATGCCAACCTGGATCCGCTGGGTATCTGGGAGCGTGAACGTGTCCGCGATCTTGAACTGTCTTTCCATGACCTGTCTGAAGCCGATTTCGATCGTGAATTTAACGTAGGTTCATTCGCTGCCGGTAGTGAGACCATGAAACTGGGCGATCTGTATAAGGCGCTTAAAACCACCTATTGTGGTTCTATCGGTGCCGAGTACATGCATATTACGTCCACCGAGGAAAAGCGTTGGTTACAACAGCGTTTAGAAACGGCCCAATCTCGTCCTAATTTCGACAAGAAAACCAAGCTTCGCATCCTCAAAGGGTTGACCGCCGCAGACGGTCTTGAAAAGTACCTGGGTGCCAAGTTCCCTGGTGCAAAACGCTTCTCGCTGGAAGGCGGTGATGCGCTTGTGCCTATGCTGAAAGAATTACTGCACCGTGCCGGTGAAAGTGGCCAACAAGAGGCCGTTATCGGGATGGCGCACCGCGGACGTTTGAACGTTCTGATCAACGTGTTGGGTAAGAACCCGTCGGTGCTGTTCGACGAATTTGCCGGTAAGCACAATGACAAACTGGGTTCAGGCGACGTTAAATACCATATGGGTTATTCGTCCGACTTTGCCACCGCTGGCGGCAACATTCACACCGCACTTGCGTTCAACCCGTCGCACCTTGAAATCGTTAACCCGGTTGTTATGGGATCGGTACGCGCCCGTCTTGACCGTTTAGGTTGTACTTCCGGTTCCAAGGCGCTGCCTATTACCATTCACGGCGACTCGGCCATTGCCGGTCAGGGTGTGGTACAGGAAACCTTTAACCTGTCGCAAACCCGTGCCTTCGGCGTGGGCGGCAGCATCCGTATCGTGGTTAACAACCAGGTCGGTTTCACCACCAACAAGCGTGAAGACGTACGTTCTACGGATTACTGTACCGACATCGCTAAAATGGTCCAGGCGCCTATTTTCCATGTTAATTCAGACGATCCTGAAGCGGTTGCCTTTGTTACCCAAATCGCCCTTGATTTCCGTAATCAGTTCAGACGCGATGTGGTGATCGATCTGGTTTGTTACCGTCGCCATGGTCACAACGAAGCGGACGAGCCGAATGCGACGCAGCCGCTGATGTATCAGAAGATCAAGAAGCACCCTGTGCCACGCCAAATCTATGCCGATCAGCTCGCTGCCGAGGGGATCATCAGCGCTGAAGAAGCGACCAAGATCGCCGACGATTATCGTGCCGGTCTTGATGACGGCAAATGCGTGGTGGAAGAAATCCAGCCAGAAACCAAACATTCTTCAGACTGGGCCAAGTTTGTCGGCCACGACTGGGATACGCCTTATAACGCCTCGGTACCGGTTGAAAAACTGAAGGAGCTGGGCAACAAGATTGCGTCTTATCCTGAAGGTCACAAGGCGCATTCACGCGTTAAGAAGATTTACGACGATCGTAAAGCCATGGTTGCCGGTGAGAAGCCGGTTGACTGGGGTATGGCCGAAACGTTGGCCTATGCAACCCTGGTTGATCAAGGCACCGACATTCGTATGACGGGTCAGGATTCCGGCCGTGGTACCTTCTTCCATCGTCATGCGGTTGTCCACAACCAAACAGACGGTGAAACTTACCTGCCGCTGCAGAATATCCGCGAAGGTCAAGGCCTGTTTGAAGTGTATGACTCGGTTCTGTCTGAAGAAGCCGTACTGGCCTTTGAATACGGTTACGCTACGGCTGAACCGACCTCCTTGGTACTGTGGGAAGCCCAGTTCGGTGACTTCGCCAACGGTGCCCAGGTGGTATTTGACCAGTTCCTGAGCTCAGGCGAGCAGAAATGGGGCCGTCTGTGCGGTCTGACCTGTTTGCTGCCGCACGGTTATGAAGGTCAGGGTCCGGAGCACAGTTCTGCACGTCTTGAGCGTTTCCTGCAGCTTTGTGCCGACCACAACATGCAGGTGTGTGTGCCTTCAACACCGGCGCAGGTATACGCCATGTTGCGTCGTCAGTCGGTGCGTCCGCTGCGTCGTCCGCTTATCGTAATGACGCCTAAATCGCTGCTGCGTCATCCGCTGGCGGTTTCCACGATGGAAGAACTGTCTGACGGCATCTTCCTGAATATGATCGACGAAATCGACCACATCGATCCTAAACAGGTTGAGCGTGTCGTATTCTGTAGCGGTAAGGTTTACTACGAACTGCTGCAAGAACGCCGTAAGCTGGAACTGAACAATGTCGCCATCGTGCGTGTAGAACAGCTTTATCCGTTCCCGCATGAAGAAATGGCCGAAATCATTAAGCGTTACAGCCATGTTAAAGATTTCGTATGGTGCCAGGAAGAACCGCAGAACCAGGGCGCCTGGTACTGTTCGCAACACCATTTCCGCGAAAGCATCCCGGCCGATGCGACGCTGACTTACGCCGGTCGTAAGGCATCAGCTTCTCCGGCATGCGGTTACATGTCTGTACACAACAAAGAACAACAGGCGCTCGTTGCCGACGCGCTTACCATTAATAAATAAGGGATAAGAGATGACCACAGAAATCAAGGTTCCTGTTCTTCCTGAGTCGGTTGCCGACGCCACGGTTGCAACCTGGCACGTTAAAGTTGGCGACAAAGTCAGCCGCGACCAGAACCTGGTCGATATCGAAACCGATAAGGTGGTACTGGAAGTTGTTGCACCGCACGACGGCGTGATCACCAGTATTTCACAAGAAGAAGGCGCGACCGTGCTAGGTGAGCAGGTTATCGCTATCCTGGGTGAGGCGGACGCTGCCGCAGCACCGGCAGAAACATCGGCTGCGCCTGCTGCTCAGCCTGCACAAGCATCAGAAGGTAAAGAAGTGGACATTAAAGTACCTGTACTTCCAGAATCGGTGGCCGACGCCACTATCGCAACTTGGCACGTTCAACCGGGTGAAGCGGTCAGCCGCGACCAGAACCTGGTTGATATCGAAACCGACAAGGTTGTTCTTGAAGTCGTTGCGCCGGAAGACGGTGTAATGGGCGAACAGCTGCACGGCGAAGGTGAAACCGTATTGGCCGAGCAGGTGATCGGTAAACTGATCGCCGGCGCAACCGCTGCAGCAGCACCAGCCGCCGCCCCGGCTGCCGAGACAGCCGATGAGTCAAACGACGTGCTGACGCCGTCCGTTCGTCGCCTGATCGCAGAGAAGGGTCTGGATGCGTCGCAAATCAAGGGTTCTGGCAAAAACGGCCGGGTCACCAAAGAAGACGTTGAAGCCTTCCTGAAAGCCCCGGCTGCCAAGCCGGCTGCTGCGCCAGCCGCTGCACCTGCGCCTATGGGTGACCGTTCACAAAAACGCGTACCTATGACGCGTCTGCGTAAGACCATCGCGAATCGTCTGCTTGAAGCGAAAAACTCAACGGCCATGTTGACCACGTTCAACGAAGTGAACATGAAGCCTATCATGGACCTGCGTAAGCAATACCAAGATGCGTTTGAAAAACGTCACGGTATTCGTCTTGGTTTCATGTCTTTCTACGTGAAAGCGGTTGTTGAAGCCCTGAAACGCTTCCCTGAAGTGAACGCGTCTATCGACGGCGACGATATTGTTTATCACAACTACTTCGATATCAGCATCGCGGTTTCTACGCCTCGTGGTCTGGTAACGCCGGTACTGCGTGATTGTGACAAACTGTCTGTCGCCGAAATCGAAGCGGGCATCAAGGAACTGGCCATCAAGGGTCGTGACGGCAAACTGACCGTTGAAGACATGACCGGCGGTAACTTCACCATCACCAACGGTGGCGTGTTCGGGTCTCTGCTGTCAACGCCTATCATCAACCTGCCTCAGTCGTCTATCCTTGGCATGCACAAGATCCAGGACCGTCCTATGGCCGTGAACGGCAAGGTAGAAATCCTGCCTATGATGTACCTGGCGCTGTCTTACGATCACCGTCAAATCGACGGTAAAGAGTCTGTCGGCTTCCTGGTAACCATCAAGGAACTGCTGGAAGATCCGACCCGTCTGTTGCTGGATGTATAATCCACGCAATGAATATTAATTAAGCGGTAACCTATGGGTTACCGCTTTTTTTTATCGCCATTGGTCGTACTAGGGTTTTCATCGAAGGCCTCGGGATCTATACTATTGGCGCAATTTGGGATAGCCGGAATATTTGTATAAATATCCGGCTTATTTAGTACAAAAAATTGGATAAAGCATCATGAATTTGCATGAGTATCAGGCAAAGCAACTTTTTGCCGAATATGGTTTACCAGTTTCTGAGGGTTACGCATGTGACACGCCTCAGGAAGCTGCCGAAGCTGCCGACAAAATCGGTGGTGATAAGTGGGTTGTCAAATGTCAGGTTCACGCTGGTGGCCGCGGCAAGGCTGGCGGTGTAAAACTGGCCGACAGCAAAGAAGAGATCAAAGAATTTGCACAAAACTGGCTGGGTAAAAACCTGGTCACTTACCAGACTGACGAAAAAGGTCAGCCTGTTGCAAAGATCCTGGTTGAAAGCTGCACTGACATTGCCAACGAACTGTATCTTGGCGCTGTAGTTGACCGTGCTTCTCGCAAAATCGTTTTCATGGCCTCTACCGAAGGTGGTGTTGAAATCGA
Organism: Pseudoalteromonas sp.; assembly: GCA_050288805.1. GTDB lineage: Bacteria > Pseudomonadota > Gammaproteobacteria > Enterobacterales > Alteromonadaceae > Pseudoalteromonas. The sequence continues at coordinate 2,361 of JBNKEN010000496.1, read as the reverse complement.
GAAAGTTGCTGAAGAAACGCCTGAGCTTATTCACAAAGCTGAAATCGATCCGCTGGTAGGCGCACAGCCTTACCAAGCGCGTGAGCTGGGTTTCAAACTGGGTCTGAACCCGACTCAAATGAAGCAATGTACCAAGATCTTCCTGGGCCTGGCTAAAATGTTCCAGGACTTCGATTTCGCACTGCTTGAAATCAACCCGCTGGTTATCACAGATCAGGGCAACCTGCACTGTCTTGACGGCAAAATCGGTGTAGACGGTAACGCATTGTTCCGTCAGCCTAAGATCCGCGACATGCACGATCCTTCACAGGAAGACGAGCGTGAAGCGCACGCAGCTCAGTGGGAACTGAACTATGTTGCTCTTGACGGTAACGTTGGCTGTATGGTTAACGGTGCGGGCCTGGCCATGGGTACCATGGACATCGTAAACCTGCACGGCGGTAAGCCTGCTAACTTCCTGGACGTAGGCGGCGGCGCGACGAAAGAGCGCGTAGCAGAAGCGTTCAAGATCATCCTGTCTGACACCAACGTTAAAGCCGTACTGGTTAACATCTTCGGTGGTATCGTACGTTGTGACATGATCGCAGAAGGTATCATCGGCGCCGTTAAAGAAGTTGGCGTAAACGTACCGGTTGTTGTACGTCTTGAAGGTACTAATGCCGAGCTGGGCCGTGAAGTACTGGCTAACTCTGGTCTTGACATTATCGCAGCAGAATCTCTGACTGATGCTGCTGAGAAAGTAGTTGCTGCTGCGGAGGGCAAATAATGTCTGTATTAATCAATAAAGATACTAAGGTAATCTGTCAGGGTTTCACCGGCGGTCAAGGTACTTTCCACTCTGAGCAAGCGATCGAGTACGGTACGCAAATGGTTGGTGGTGTATCTCCTGGCAAAGGCGGCACAACTCACCTGGGTCTGCCTGTTTTCAACACCGTACGTGACGCCGTTGAAAGCACAGGCGCGACCGCCTCAGTAATCTACGTGCCAGCGCCTTTCTGTAAAGACGCCATCCTGGAAGCCATCGACGCAGGCATTGAGCTGATCGTTTGTATCACCGAAGGTATCCCTACACTGGATATGGTTGAAGTGAAAGAAAAGCTGACTCAAACCGGCGTTCGCATGATCGGTCCTAACTGTCCGGGTGTTATCACGCCGGGTGAATGTAAGATCGGCATTATGCCTGGTCACATCCACATGCCAGGTAAAGTAGGTATCGTATCTCGTTCAGGCACCCTGACTTACGAAGCCGTTAAGCAAACTACCGACGCTGGCTTCGGTCAGTCTACCTGTGTTGGTATCGGTGGTGACCCAATCCCGGGCACTAACTTCATCGACGTACTGGAAATGTTCCAGAACGATCCACAGACCGAAGCGATCGTGATGATCGGTGAGATCGGTGGTACTGCTGAAGAAGAAGCGGCTGCCTACATCAAAGAAAACGTCACTAAGCCTGTCGTTTCTTACATCGCCGGTGTAACGGCTCCTCCGGGCAAACGTATGGGCCACGCTGGTGCCATCATTGCCGGTGGTAAAGGTACTGCTGACGAAAAATTTGCTGCCCTTGAAGCTGCCGGCGTACAAACAGTACGTTCACTGGCCGATATCGGTAAAGCACTGAAAGAGAAAACCGGCTGGTAATCACCCGCTATGTTTTTGAAAAAGGGCTCGCTGTTGCGGGCCTTTTTTATGCCTTAAATTCAGCCATCTCGGTCTGATTGATTAATTAACCCCGGCATGCTTACACTAGGGCATCAATATAAAAGGGATCATGAAATGAAAAACGTATTTTTTGCCGCCGGGATTCTGGGTGTTTCTGTCGGCGTTTATGCCTCGCCAAAACCCGCTATCGAGGGATTTGGTAATTTTTATTTGCCGGAAGGACACCAGGTCGTCGAAAAAGATGCTCGCTTTAAGGTCGCATTCGATGTCAGCGAGTCGGTAGAACCCGGTGAAACGAGCAAGCACATGAATTCCCTGGCGCGTTTCATCAACATGCATATTGCCGATGGCGTTGAGCCTGCCAACATTGAACTGGCCCTGGTTATTCACGGTAAGGCAACTCGAGACGTGCTGGAAAATGCGTTTTATAAGGAAAGGTACGGTCAGGACAATACCAACCAGAAACTTATCGAACAGCTTTTACAGCACAATACCAAGGTGTTTGTCTGCGGCCAGTCGGCTACCTATTATAAGGTCGAAGCGAAGCAGCTTATCCCCGGTGTGACCATGGCGTTGTCGGCCATGACCGCCCACGCGCAGTTGCAGCAGCAAGGTTATACCTTAAATCCGTTTTGACAAGGAGGTAGGCTATGGAACAGTACCCCATTGAAGGTGGCTGCGATTGCGGTAAAACACGCTATC
>JBNKEN010000495.1:0-2476 GCA_050288805.1 Pseudoalteromonas sp. | reverse complement strand
AGCAGATCAGTACGTCCGATCAGGTCGGTCAGCTTTTCAACACCCAGTTTCGCCAGCAGGGTGCGTACTTCTTCACCCAGGCCAATAAAGTAGTTCATGACCTGTTCAGGCAAGCCTTTGAAGAAATCGCGGCGCAGGGTGTCGTCCTGCGTCGCGACGCCGGTGGCGCAGTTATTGAGGTGGCAGATCCGCAGGTATTTACAGCCAAGCGCCACCATGGGCCCGGTGCCGAAACCGAAGCTTTCGGCGCCGAGAATGGCCGCCTTGATAATATCCAGTCCGGTTTTCAAACCACCGTCGGTCTGCAACCGGATACGGTGGCGCAAACCGTTTTCCACCAGCGCCTGCTGGGTTTCGGCAAGGCCGAGTTCCCAGGGACTGCCGGCGTATTTTACCGACGTCAGCGGACTCGCGCCCGTACCGCCGTCGTACCCGGCAATGGTGATAAGGTCTGCATAGGCCTTGGCAACGCCGGTGGCAATGGTGCCGACACCCGGCTCTGAAACCAGTTTAACGGAGATCAGGGCCGTGGGATTGACCTGCTTGAGGTCGAAAATCAACTGGGCCAGATCTTCGATTGAATAGATATCGTGGTGCGGCGGCGGCGAGATCAGGGTCACCCCGGGCACCGAATAACGCAGCTGAGCAATGTAAGGCGTCACTTTTTCGCCCGGCAACTGGCCGCCTTCACCCGGCTTGGCGCCCTGCGCCACTTTTATCTGGATCACATCCGCGCTTTGCAGGTAATGCGGTGTCACGCCGAAGCGTCCCGACGCCACCTGCTTGATACGGGAATTTTTTTCGGTGCCGAAGCGTTGCTTGTCTTCACCGCCCTCGCCCGAATTTGAAAAGCCTCCCAGCCGGTTCATGGCAATGGCCAGCGCCTCATGGGCCTCCGGCGAAAGTGCACCGATACTCATGGCGGCGGAATCGAAACGCTTATACAGCTCGCTCGCAGGTTCCACCTCGTCGAGAGCGATACCCTGCTCCGGCAACTTAAGCGCCAACATATCGCGCAGGGTGGTCACCGGGCGCTTGTTCACTAAATCGGCATAAACCTGATAATCGGCGTAGTCACCCGAACGCACCGCCTTTTGCAGCGCCTGCACCACATCCGGGTTGTAGGCATGGTATTCGCCGCCATGGACATACTTTAACAGCCCGCCGTGACTCAATAATTTGCGTTCGCTGAACGCCAAGCGATGGAGGTGTTTCTGATCCTGTTCGAAATCGCTGAAACACGCCCCCTTGATGCGGTTAGCCACGCCGTTGAAACACAGTGCGACCACCTCATCGGACAGCCCGACCGCCTCAAACAACATGGAGCAGCGGTAGGAAGCTACCGTGCTGATCCCCATCTTGGACATGATCTTATAGAGGCCCTTATTTATGGCGTTGCGGTAATCCAGGGTCACCTGGGTATAGGACTTATCGATGATCTTCTTATCGACCATGGACACCAAGGTTTCATAGGCGAGATAAGGATAGATGGCGGTCGCGCCGAAGCCGAGTAAGACGGCAAACTGGTGCGGATCACGGACGCTGCCGGTTTCTATAATAATGTTCGCATCACAGCGCAGGTTGTTGTTGACCAGACGCTGATGCACCGCCCCTACCGCCATGGCAGCCGGTACCGGCAGCGTATTTTCAGTAAAATGGCGGTCGCTCAGCACCAGCATGACGCAACCACCGGCGGCTTTTTCCTGCGCCTCGTCGCAGATGCGGACGATAGCGCTTTCGAGCCCTTCCTCTGCGTCATAATTCAGGTCGATGATACAACTGCTGTAATGGGCTTCATCGGCATTGAGCAACTGCTCACGATCCGAATACATCAGCACCGGCGAATCGAACTGCAAGCGTTTCGCGTGCCCGGTGGTTTCGTTGAAAACGTTTTGTTCACGGCCGATACAGGTTGCCAACGACATTACGTGATTTTCACGCAGCGGATCGATAGGCGGATTGGTGACCTGGGCAAACTTCTGGCGGAAATAATCGTATAAAGACCTATGTCCCTCGGACAGCACAGCAAAGGGCGTGTCGTCACCCATAGAGCCCGTTGCCTCCTGACCGTTTTCACCCATGATGCGAATAACCTGATCCAGCTCCTCATTGGTGTAGCCGAACATTTTTTGGTAACGCAGCAGGGTTTTATCGTCGAAGGAACGATTGCCAGCCTCGCTTTCACCCAACTGCTCAAACGGGGTCAGGCGCTTAACGTTCGCCTCGAGCCACTCCTTATAGGGATGACGTGATTTAAGATCCTGGTCGATTTCATTCGAATGCCAGATTTTTCCGTGCAGGGTATCCACCACCAGCAGCTCGCCTGGTCCGACACGGCCCTTTTCCAATACCTCATCGGCGGAATAATCCCAAATACCCACTTCTGAGGCCAGGGTAATAAAGCCATCCTGGGTGATCACATAGCGCGCAGGGCGCAACCCGTTGCGATCCAGGTTACAGGCGGCATAACGACCGT
>JBNKEN010000494.1:0-5047 GCA_050288805.1 Pseudoalteromonas sp. | reverse complement strand
AATTTCTTTTAGCGTTGGATTCGCCGGCAGATGCGCTTTATTATGCGTAGTGCTCATCGGGTAATTCTCGATTTCTTCATACTTATTAGGATAAACCATGGCGTCCGGGCTTTAAAAATAAATCTCTGGCCAAGCACCCGTTAAATGCTTCCTAATACTCTTTGCTAATGGGATAAAATTGAAAAAATAACTATGCTAACCATAGATTTGCGTCCTTTCATCTGTCCGCAGCAATTTGTGCAGTTCAAGCTCGGCTTAAATCGGGCAGCCGCGCGACAGGAAAATATATGCTTTCTGCTACCTTTGGGTGACAAAGCGAAGGACATTAAAACATATTTGATTAAGCGACGGTATGATTACATATTTCGCGAAGCGGATAAACACATACAACTGACAGTGGAGTTTCACCTCGGTGTTTGAATTTCTTAAGACCTGGTACGAGCGCAAGTTTTCCGATCCTCATTCCGTGACCTTGTTGCTGATGATCTTGGCCCTGGTGGCGGCGCTTTATTTCTTTGGTGCCTTGCTGATGCCGGTGCTGGTGGCGCTGGTGATTGCCTACCTGCTCGACTGGCCTGTGGTGCGGCTGGAACGTTTGGGAGTAGGGCGGCTTTTGGCGACCACCTTGGTGGTGCTGGTGTTTTGTTCGCTGGTGTTGGCATTGCTTATCGGCATAGGCCCTGTGCTTTGGCAGCAAACCTCCAACCTGCTCGGCGAAGCGCCGAATATGATCGAAAAGGGAAAAAGTTACCTGCTTCACCTGCCCGACGCCTACCCTCATCTGATCAACGTGGCTCAGGTTCAGGCCCTGGTGGCCAATGTGGAGCACAAGGTGCTCGAGTTGGGACAACTTCTGGTATCGGCATCTCTGACCTCGCTGAAGGATGCGGTTGCCTGGATGATATACCTGATCCTGGTGCCTTTGCTGATTTTCTTTATGCTCAAGGATAAACTCGCGCTGAGCGCCAGTGTAGAGAAGCTGGTGCCGCGGCAGCGCAGGCTGATAAGCCAGGTCTGGCATGAAATGGATCAGCAGATCATGAACTATATTCGCGGCAAGGTGTTCGAAATACTGATTGTAGGCACCGTTTCCTTTATTGCCTTCAGTGTATTTGAGCTGCGTTATGCCGCGCTGCTCGGGGTGCTGGTGGGATTTTCTGTGTTGATCCCCTTTGTCGGCGCCGCCCTGGTGACCATTCCGGTGGCGGCCGTGGCGCTGTTTCAATGGGGCGTATCGCCGGAATTTTGGACCATACTGGTGGCCTATGGGGTGATTCAGGCTCTCGACGGTAACGTGCTGGTGCCTATCCTGTTCAGTGAGGCGGTAGATCTCAACCCGGTATTTATTATCGTCGCCGTGTTGTTTTTTGGTGGCCTGTGGGGATTTTGGGGGGTGTTTTTTGCGATACCTCTGGCGTCACTGGTGAAGGCGCTGATCAACGCCTGGTCGTCGCAGCTGGAAGGCGGAAAAGAACCGGAAAACGCAGCCTGAGGGCTGCGTTTTCAATTACAGCCGGTCAGACCTGAAAATTGGGTTAGTTTTTTGCACAATCTTATGTACAATGCGTTATAAGATATAATTTTTAGGAATATGGGACTTCCATGACAGACGTATTGAAAGCGCAAGACGTGGCCTCACAGATTTACCTCGATGCCAACGCGACCACCCCCGTACTTCCACGCATTGCCGATGTCGTTTCACATACCATGCAGGTGTGCTTCGGTAACCCTTCCAGTTCACATATCACGGGTATCCAGGCCAAGCACCTGCTTGAACAGACGCGCAGCAAGGCGCGCCAGGTGATAGGCGCAGCAAGTGGCGAAATTCTGTTTACCTCGGGTGCGACGGAAGGGATCCAGACGGCGGTGGTGTCTACCCTGATAGCGGCTAAGAACCACGATAAAAAAAAGCCGGTGTTACTGTATGGCGCAACAGAACATAAGGCCGTGCCCAATACGCTGGCTCACTGGAACAAGGTACTCGGGCTCGGCGCCGAGGTGATGGCCATTCCGGTCGATCGGTTCGGCAAGCTGGACCTTGATTTTATCGCGGCTCATGTCGGCGATGCGCTGATGATCTGCACCATGGCGGTGAACAACGAAACCGGTGTCGCTCAGGACCTCGATAAACTCGAACAGGTGATCCGCGCTCATAATCCCGATGTCGCCTGGATGGTCGACTGCGTACAGGCGCTCGGCAAAAAGGCCCTGGCGCTCAGCGACACGACCATCGATTACGCACCGTTTTCCGGCCACAAGCTCTACGCGCCCAAGGGCATCGGCGTGTTGTATATTCGCCAGGGCAGTCCCTATACGCCGTTTATCGCCGGCGGCGGCCAGGAAGGCGGTATGCGTTCGGGCACCGAAAACCTGCCGGGTATCGCCGGATTGAACGAACTGTTCAGCCTGTTGAACGACGCCGCGAGCGATGTGTTCAAATCTCACGATACGCTCGAGGGTTATCGCCGCGCACTTGCCGATGCCCTTGAAGACACCTTCGGCAAGATCACCTTTCATCACAGATTTGAAGATTCCGTGCCGACCACGCTCAATTTCTCCGTCAATGAGCTGACCAGTAAGGAAGTGATGGATCTCTTCGATGCGGCGGGTATTCGCGTCAGTGGCGGTTCCGCATGCAGCTCCGGTGCCAACCGCAGCTTTGTGCTTGATGCCATGGGACTGTCGAACTGGCAAAGCGAAAATGCCATCCGCATGTCATTCGGACCGGCCGCCAGCGAAGAGGAAATAGCCGAGGCATGCAAGCGTATTCGCGCATTGAAACCGATACTGGCCGCCAATTGTCTGGTGATCTCTGATTCCGCTACATCGGGCCAGGAAGCCTGTGCCATGGGGTTGACCCAGCTTCGCCACCAGGGCGCCTGTTGCTGGCTCTATGTATCCGCGGCGCGCGAGCTGGTGGTGATCGATCCCATCGTTGAGTTGATTCCGCGGATTGAAAAGTTGGTGGTGAACCAGGGGCTCAAAACGGTAGTCGTGCTGGATACCCATATCCATCAGGAGCGCATCTCCGCCCGGGCGCTGCTGCAGGAAATCCTGATGCCCGACGTCGAGGAAGGCAATGATTTGGGTTGGAACGGACCCGTGACCCTTGCCGATGCAACGCTTGAGCGTGTGGCGACGCCGGGTCACAGTGAAGACAGCGTCAGTTACCTGTTGCGGCAAAACGACAAGGTGGCCTATTGCTTCTGCGGCGATCTGATCTTACCCGGTGGCCTCGGCAATACGGCGATAGCCGGCGGCGATGCCGCCAAGATGTATACCTCGCTCATCGCCTTGGCTGAGAAACTGTCACCGGACAGCGTGATCTGCAGCGGCCATGACTATCAGCAATGTTTTGCCATCAACTGGCAGACCCAGCAGCAACAGGCACCGCTGCTTAAACGGGTTGTTGCTGGCGCCATCTCAGGCGAGGAATTTGTTGCCGAAAAATCCGCCTCGGATGATACGCTGCAAACCGAAAAGGGTGTGCTTTGCGGCTATGTGGATAATGCCTTCAGCGATGCTCATGCCGAGCTCGATGCGGCCACCGCCAAAAGCAAACTGAGCGCCGAACCGGACGTGGTGCTGCTGGATATTCGCGAACCGTACGAACACGATGCGACGCCGGTTGCGTCGTTGTTCGGGATTGCCGATAACAGGGTGCTGAACATGCCGCTTAGCCGCATGGCCGATGCACTGACCAAGGGCCTGATTTCTCCCGATAACAGTTATGTTCTGCTGTGCCGAAGCGGCAACCGCTCGCGTCAGGCGGCCGTTAACCTGCGCCTGCTCGGGTTCGACAAGGCCTATAACCTGAAAGGCGGACTGGCGCTGCTCGGATAAGCCGACGTAAATACGAAATAACGCGGGGCCAAGGCCCCGTTTTTTCTGTTCGTTAGTCAACGACAGGATAAAGACAAGCAACATTGATATGACGTGTTTTTTCCGATGACCAGATACACGTTAGTCGCAGTTTGGTTGAGCCGTATCGGCGAGCAGGGTATGGTGTTCGTCTGGTTTATTTTAAGGATACGAGAATGAGTGAAATAGTGATCCGCGATGCAGTGGCCAGTGATGCCAAAACCATTTTGCATTTTATCAACGAGTTGGCTATCTACGAGAAAGAGCCGGACGCCGTCGAGGCGACCGAGCAGCATATTCTGGATACGCTGTTTTGTGAGGGCGCTACGGCCCATGGCCTGATCTGCCTGCAAAATGATGAGCCCATCGGCTTTGCGGTGTATTTCTACAACTATTCAACCTGGCTCGGTAAAAACGGCCTGTACCTGGAAGATCTTTACGTCAGCCCGGACAGCCGCGGCCAGGGTGCCGGTAAGGCGCTGATGAAACACCTGGCGCAGCGCGCCGTCGCGAAAAACTGCGGTCGTTTCGAATGGGTGGTGCTCGACTGGAACCAGCCCGCCATCGATTTCTATCACAGCATCGGCGCCAAGCCGCAAAACGAGTGGATCATCTACCGCCTTGCCGGGAACGACCTGCTGAGCTTTGCCGAAAGCTGATCCTGTGCATTGAGTTCCGGATCCGGCCAGTGGGATGATAAAAACCGGGTACACTGAAAAGAAAGAACCCGAGAAATGCAGTATGTTAAATCCGAGCGTCTGCCAAAAAGCCCGCCAAAGCCGTGATCCGCGATTCGACGGCCTGTTTTTCGTTGCCGTTAAAAGCACCGGCATCTATTGCAGGCCGATATGTCCCGCACCGGCTGCGGCCGAACGCAACGTAGAATATTTCCAATATGCCCATAGCGCAGCGCAGGCCGGTTTTCGCCCCTGTTTGCGTTGTCGTCCAGATGCGGCGCCGGGCAGCTATCCCTGGCTCGGCAGCCAAACCACCGCGCTGCGCGCCAAGCAACTTATCGATCAGGGCGTGTTGCAGGATGTTGACTCCGAGGCGCTTGCGTCCCGCCTCGGGGTCTCGCAGCGTTATGTCTCGCAGCTGTTTAAGCGCTATTTCGGTATCGCGCCGCAGCAATATGCGCTGTTTCAGCAATGCCACTTTGCCAAGCAGTTACTGCAGCAGACCGCCA
>JBNKEN010000493.1:0-2138 GCA_050288805.1 Pseudoalteromonas sp. | reverse complement strand
CGGAACTGGCCGCCGATCTGGCAAAACTCGCGAGCGCCAATATTCCGGTCGACGTCGAATTCGTTCAAGGTAAAGACACCCTGGGCCTGAAATAAGGGTTCAACGTAAACGTTAAAAAAGCCGACCTGATGGTCGGCTTTTTGTTTTCACATACCCGGGCATAAATCACGGCCCAATCTCGAAACTTCCGGCCTACAAAGCCGATTCTGCTCAAACCTGAGGTACGCCCCCTGCGCCTGGATTGATACCCCCCAAAACAGCAAAAATCGTAATGCCAGGTTTATCAATGACCGCTTGGCGTTACTCCACCCGTTTGCAGCGCATCGATGCAAAAGGTTATTTTTCACTTTTCAATCTTAATCTTCTGTTGAATTTACGCCGGATAGCACTACAGTAAACATAAGTTAACATTAATAAAAATGACCCCGGTCTTTTTACCGACATGCGCATACCCGCTCTATTTTGGCTGTTTATTCTGTTCTTAGGTACGGGGTCGCTCCCCGGTTACGCCGCCACAACTCCGCTTAAAATACTTACCTGGGAAGGTTATGTGACCGATCAAGACGTCACAGTCCTGGACAAGCAGCTGGCATACGAAGGCTACCCGTTTCATGTTGAAATAGTGAAGCCCTATGCATCGGGCGCGGAGCAAATGTATTCCTTGCTTCGAGCCGGTGACGTTGATATCACGTTTTTAACGCTTTTCTTTATTAAAATGAGTCACCAGCGAATTCAAAAGTATCTTCAGCCTATCGATACCACTTCCCCCCGGTTTACGCATCTCGACAGTTTGGTGCCCCAGTTAACTGACATTGCCATGGGAAAAGAGGGAAACGACCTGTTCTACCTTCCTTTCGGCGGAGGGGTCTACGGCTTCTTCAGTAACGACCCGGCTGTAGGTGCCAGCGGCGACGTAAACATGTTGTGGCGAGACGAATTACAGGGGAAATTTTCACTGAATACCAGCCAACCCTGGTACAACGTAGGACTGGCCCTGATGGCCCTTGGAAAACCCCCTTTCTACCTCAACGACCTGATCCTGAAAGGAAAACGCCGGGAAGCTAAAATCTTTGCAACAACAAAAGTGCTGCCGAAATTAACCGCTCTGTATCGTAGCAGCGGCGCTACCTGGTCGATTTCTCCCTCATTCAACGACGGACTGAGTGTTGTCAGCAGCTGGGGACCCGAAATTTTTCGGCAAAACGCGCAAGGCGGAAGTTGGCGAAAAATAGATTTTACACAAGGCGATATGGTGTGGTTGGACACGCTAAATTTAGCCGCCCACCTGGAAGGGCAAAAGCTGGCGGCAGCCGAATTGGTGTTAAATTACTTTATCAGCCCACAGGTACAAAAACGGGTTGCAAGTGAACTAAGCCTGTACCCGGCACATCCGGGGGCGCTGCCATATGCCAATATCGCGATAGATACCGGCAGTTTTAGAAGCGATATGTTCGTACCACCCTATAATTTTATTGCCGATAACCTGATAAACACAATTACTGACGAAGCGCGCAAACAGGCTCGTTCAGATGCACATTCGTCACAACGGTTTGGTATAAAGGGAAATAATCTGCATTAGCCAAAATTTACAGCAATCATGACCGCGCCCAAGCGGGAACATCGGGAGAATTTAAGATCACACACCTTTTTCAAGCCGGCTGAGATAAGCCGCATTAATAGTTACTAAAAGTAATATAATCCAAATAGTTAATCGGCATGTAATAGATGGTACGGGTTAGGTTTATGCGACGGTTTTTATACAATTTTTTTTGTTCTGTGCTTACCGGATTGATATGCACAGGCGCCTGGGCTGCGGAACAAAGCAGAATGAATGTCCAGGTTTGCAGCCTGAGCCTGGCTCCGCAGACCATGTTGGACGACGCAGGTCGCCCCGACGGCTATGCCGTCAGGATTCTTGAAGCGGTTGCCGAACAACTGGCATGGCAACTAAACATCGAATACTTTCCCTGGGCCAGGGTCGCCCATATGGCGCAAAAAGGCGAATGCGACATCGTTTTGACCGTGCTGATGCGAGAGGATTACGCCGACTACATGGTGTTTCCAAAGGAACCCATTTTGCTGCAAAAAAATGTCATCATCGTCAGAAAGGACAGCGTTCTGACCTTCGACGGCGACAT
>JBNKEN010000492.1:0-7612 GCA_050288805.1 Pseudoalteromonas sp. | reverse complement strand
GAAAATGAAGAACCTGTCTAAGGATAACAAGGCAGTTCCGGCCGAAATGACACCTATGGTAGCAGGCGGTGTACGTATTAACGCTCCCCTGACTCATGACTATGTATATACCTGTGGTATCGGCTACACTTGCCCTGAAGTTTATTAATCAGGGTTAACCGACTATGCGGGCGGTGATGTTGCGCCCGTTATTGCCTATCAAACTTCTTTCTCTCGCTTAGTTTCACTCGTCCTCGGCTGTTTTTTACTCCTTTCCAACCCGATCTGCCGATGTAATGGAGGCAGAAAAATAAAATTTGAAAATTAAAAATGGGTGTTGTAGCCTCGATGTACCCATTAAGGGTATTCTTTTTCATAACAAACAAAAGGACTGAACAATGAAACTGAAGCTAAACAAAAAGAAAATGAAGAACCTGTCTAAGGATAACAAGGCAGTTCCGGCCGAAATGACACCTATGGTTGCTGGTGGGGTAAACAGACAGCGTCTGACGCTTGAACCAGCCTACACATGCGGTATCGGCTACACTTGCCCGCCTGTATTTTAATTAGGGCTCTCGTACTGCGCGGGCGGTGATGTTGCGCCCGCTATTGGTAATTTAACCTCTTCTCCCTCGCGTAGGTCATACATCCGCCGTCGTTTTTTCACTCTTTTCCAACCTGATTTCCCGATCTGCCGAGGCGATGGTTTCCTTTCTGTGAGCGATGATCACCCGCGTGATCTTCAGTCTAGACACGGCTTCGTTGATATCGGCTTCAAGCCCGGTATCCAGATGGCTGGTGGCCTCATCCATAAACAAGATCTTGGGCTCCTTATAAAGTGCCCGGGCGAGAATAATGCGCTGTTTCTGCCCTCCGGACAGGCTGGATCCCATGTCGCCGATCAGGCTTTCATAACCCATAGGCATTTTACTGATATCGTCATGGATAGCCGCCAGCTCGGCGCAATACACCACTCGCTCCATATCAACCCGGGTATCGAAAAACGCGATATTTTCGGCAACGGAGCCGGAAAGCAACTCGTCGTCCTGCATTACCGCGGCAATTTGCTGGCGATACTGGCGGGCACCTATCTGGTTCAGCGGTATGCCGTCGACCAACACTTCGCCTTCCTTTGGTCTAAGCAGGCCCAACATAATTTTCAGCAGGGTCGACTTACCGCAACCGGAGGGCCCGGTTATCGCCACGGACTCGCCGGCTTTAATTTCCAGGTCCACTCCATCCAGCACCTTGGCCGTCACGTCGGAATAGGAAAAACCTATTCCCTTCAATCGGATGTGTCCCTTGATCTCATGCCTGCTGACTTGTGCTGGTTGCAGCTCCTCCTTTTCCGTCAGGGCAATGTCGGCAAGCCTTTCAAAGTGCAACCCCAACATTTTGAATTCAATAAACTTGCCGATAAGCGCCGTGGTCTTGTCGATGAATTGGCGTTTATAGGCCATAAACGCAAACAACATGCCGGTACTGAAACCACCCTGAATGACCAGATGGGCGGCGAAATAGATAACCAGAATGTTTTCTATACCAAACAATACCCTGTTTGCCGTCTCGTAGCCGATCTGGAAGTTGCCCAAACGTATATTCTGGTTGATGGCCTGGGCATAACGGTTCTGCCACTGCCCCTCGCGTTTTACTTCCGAACCGAACAATTTGATGGTTTGAATGCCACGGACCGTTTCCATAAAATTGGAGTTTTCTTCCGCCCGCGCCATGATTTCTCGCTCGCTGACTGCACGAAATGGCTTATACATGGCGATGCGAATACCCGCATAGGCAAGCATGGCCAACAACACCACGGCGGTTAACTCAGGGCTGTAGAAAAAAATCATCGCCAAGGTGACCAGCGCCATCAGGCCGTCGATTATCGATTCGATCACCCCGGTCGTCAGCAATTGCCTGACCTGCTGCAACGAGCCGAATCGCGATACGATATCGCCCATATGGCGCTTCTCGAAATAACCGAGCGGCAACCTGACCAGGTGATGGAACAGGTTTGACCCGAGCTGAATATTCATCTGGTTACCGAAGTGTAACAGGGTAAAGCTGCGCAGGGCCGCCGTTGCGGCTTCAAATGCGAGCACCAGCAGGAATCCCACCGCCAACACGTTGAGCAAGGTCATATCGCCGCTCAGGACGACATCGTCTATTACCAGCTGGATATAGTAAGGGCTGGCCAAGGTAAAAAATTGCAGCAACAGGGAAAGCGTGAATATCAGTATCAGCGAACGGCTGAGGCCGCTGATTTTGGTCCAGAAGTCTGAAAACTTAAGGCTCGGGGCCGGCGCCTGCCGCTTGAACTCCCGGGTCGGCGACAGTTCCAACGCCACGCCGGTAAAATGGTCCGACGCCTCTTCCAGGGTCAGGGTGCGCTTGCCCAGCGCCGGATCGTGGATAACGATGTAGTTTTCCGTGGCCTTCTTCAACACCACGAAATGATTCATATCCCAATGCAGAATACAGGGTGTTTGCAGCGCGTCCAGATCTTCCAGCTCGATCCGCAGCGGACGCGACGTTAATTCGAGCCGCTCGGCAAACTGCATAATGTCCAGCAGGGTGGATCCCTCGATAGACAAGTTGAAGCTTTGCCTCAGCCCCACCATATTACTGTGAAATCCGTGATAACCGGCCACCATGGCCAGGCACGCAAGCCCGCATTCAGCCGCTTCGGACTGCATGATCAAGGGCAAGCTTTTACGGTGCCAGAATGTTAACTGCGCCTGGGGCGCCGATTCATCAAAATGCATTTGAAAGTCCCTGTAATTATCCGGCTACAGCCTGCCTTGAATACTGAATATGGGATCGAACAGCCAATGCAACAGCGAACGCTCTTCCACTATGATATCGGCATCAAGCGTCATCCCGGAGCGTAGCGGCAGCTGACGGCCATAGGCGGTCACCTGTTGAGTATCCAGCGACACCACCACGCGATATGAAGGCTCCGAAATAATGCCGGGCATGGCGGTTTCTTCAGGCAAAATTACGTTGTTGCTGAGCTGACTGATGCTCCCTTGATAGATGCCGAATTTTTCGTATGGGAACGCGTGGTAACGCAGACGGGCCCTTTGCCCTTCCTCAACCAAACCGATCGCTCTGGCTGGCAAATAGATAATCGCTTCCATTTGGCTGTTTTCCGGCAGAATTCCCAACAGATTCTGGCCCTGCATCACCGATTCGCCAGGCTTGGCCAGCAGGCCCGTTACGGTGCCTTTCTGTACGGCCCGAAGTTCGCCCAGCTGCTCCTGCCTCGCCGCTGCGAGTTGCATCTCGATTTGCGCTTTTTGGTTTTCCAGCCCGGCGATTCCTCTGCTGTGCTCTATCGGCAGCTGCTGAATACGGTTTTCCAGCTGTGCCAGCTGGCTATCCAGGGAAAGACGTTCGGATTCGATGGTCGAGGCCTGCTGGCGCAAAGCCAACAAGGTATCCTGCTGGCGAGTAAGTTCGAGCTCCGAAATATACCCGGTTCCCTTGAGCTGCCCGATTTGCCCTATGATCTCCTCGTTCAGCGCCAGGCGGCGGGTGAAGGTTTCCTCCTGGCGCCGCAACTCCTCCAGACGACGCTGATAATTGTTCTTTTCGGCCTGCAGTTTCTCGTCCTCCAGCCCGTACTGACGCCGTAAATCTGCCGTTTGGCGTGCGATGGATTCGAGTTCAAAGCGGTAGCGATCAACTTGTGCCTGATTGACCTCCCCGCCGGCGCCATTGCGTTCGGTCAGGATCCTGAGAATGACATCTCCCTTGTCGACAACCTGTCCCTCTGCAACCAGGAGATCGGTGACTATGCCCGTCTGGGGCGCCTTAAGTTTGAGTAACCCCGTATCCGGCAGAATAACCCCGCTGGCCCTTTCCTTGCGGGTATACTTGCCAACGGCAAGATAAGTCAGGGATACCAGAACCAGGGCCAGGATAAGCCAGGTCAGCATTTTGAAAGCGGCAGGTTGCACCAGGCTGACAACACCTTCTAAACGATGTCGCCGCCTTTCCAGCACCTCTTTTCTGAACAGGTTATTCATGGGTTGTATACTTTCTTCCTTGATGCTCACAGAGCGGTGATTCCAACGTTACCATTTTTACCTTGGCTAAGTAAAAACCTATACGCTGATTCAGGTACAAAAAAAGAAGGCCAATGCCTTCTTTTTTATTCATCTTATTTTTTCACCGGCCGTTGCCAGCCCGGAATATTGCGTTGCTTACTGCGCGCCACGGCCAGCTGTTCGTCTTCCACCTTGCTGGTGATCACCGAACCGGCGCCGACTGTGGCGGTATGGCCGATTTCCACCGGCGCCACCAGCGACGAGTTGGAACCGATAAAGGCGCGATCGCCGATCACGGTTTTCGACTTGTTGACGCCGTCGTAGTTGCAGGTAATGGTGCCGGCGCCGATATTTACCTTCTCGCCGATTTCCGCATCGCCGAGGTAGGTCAGGTGATTAGCCTTGGAACCCTTGCCGAGGCGGGTTTTCTTCATTTCGACAAAGTTGCCGATATGGGAGTCCTCTTCCATCACCGACCCCGGACGCAGGCGGGCAAACGGCCCCAGGGTGCACTTGGCTCCGACTGTCGCATCCTCGATCAGGGTATTGGCCTTGACCACCACGCCATCGCCCAAGGTACAGTTTTTCAACACGCAGTTCGGACCAACCTGAACGTCGTCACCCAACACCACCTTACCTTCGAAGATCACGTTGACGTCTATCTGTACGTCCTGACCCGTTGTCACCTCCCCGCGCACATCGATGCGTGCAGGATCGGCCAGGCTGGCGCCGCCAAGCATCAGCTCCTCGGCCCGCCAGGCCTGGTAGGCTCGCTCCAGCGCAGCCAGCTGCACCCGGTTGTTGGCGCCTTCCACTTCCATCGCATCGTCGGGCTGGCTTGAGGTGATTTCAACGCCTTCGCTGTGCGCCATGGCGACTATATCCGTCAGGTAATACTCTCCCTGTGCGTTATTGTTGGAAAGCTGACCCAGCCACTTTTTCAGCAGACCGCCGTTGACCGCCATGATACCGGTATTCACCTCGTTGATTGCAAGCTGCTCCGGCGTTGCATCTTTTTGCTCGACTATACCCACCAGCTTACCTTTTTCGCGCAGCATACGACCGTAGCCGGTCGGGTTTGCCAGATTCACCGTCAGCACCGCCAATCCCTGTTCCGGCGTTACCGCAAGCAGGCGCTCCAGCGTAGATTTACGCGTTAACGGCACGTCGCCGTATAGGATCAGTACGGTATCCCGATCACCGATATGTTCTTTGGCAACCGCAACCGCATGGCCCGTACCCAATTGCTGTTCCTGCAGCACCCAATGGACATCATTGCCGGTTAGGCGTTCTTGCAGCATTTCACCACCGTGACCATAAACCAGGTTGGTGCTGGTGGCACCGAGCGATTTTGCGGTGTCGATCACGTGCTGCACCATGGGCTTGCCCGCCACCGGATGCAGTACTTTCGGTAGTTTCGAGCGCATGCGGGTACCCTTGCCCGCGGCAAGAACAACGGTCGTTAGAGACATATACTTTCCTTTTTCCACAATTAGGTCCTCGGGAGCAACGCCTTTTTGCGTCGACACTTCCTGTGTTCGACAAGCGTGCAATCCCGATACTGGATATCCGGTTATTCTAACGATTCTGTTCTCAGGTTAGTAGACCTATGTGAGGATGAATTTGGCAACGATTGAGCGGAGAGTAACAGGGCGCTGATGCGTTTTTGCACCTGTAAACAAGCGCCCTATGAGATAGCAAAACGTTATTTTTTGCCTCCGAAAGCCGCGGCGACATAGCTGGCCTTATTCACCTGCTCGTTTAGCCAGGCAGTGGCGCTGCTCAGCGCCTTATCATGATCCGCTAGGTAAAAATCGATGTCCCGCTCCACGAAAAGATCCGGCTGAATGCCGACGCCGACAAAATCACGCCCGTCGGCAAAGGTTTCCCTTTTGGTGCAGATCTTGGCATGCCCACCACCGGGCAGCTCGATATCCAGCGGCTGTCCCGTACTGCCGAAGGTCGGTTCGCCGATCAAGGTGATGTGCTTGGCGCTTGAGGCATAAACCAAAAAGCTCTCCGCCGCCGCAGAGGTTTCCCGGCTGATCAGGATGACGGTCGGGATCACCACCTTTTCGATGTCGGCGATTTCATCGGCAAAAATCTTGTCCGGCTCGTTAACCTGCCAGGCCGTGCCTTTAAAGTACGGCTCATATTTCTTTGCCCAAGAGAACTGGGCCGAGTATTTTCCCCATGCCTTGTAGGTCGAATTGTGGATCCGCATTTTGGTCCGCGTGCCTTCCAGGTCACGGAACGTCAGGTGCTTGAGAATGTCTTCGGCAACGAAGGTATTTCCCCCCGTGTTGTGCCTGAGATCGAGGATCAACCCGGCGGATTTTTGCAACTTGGGCACCAGCTTCAAAAAGGCATCGCTGACCTGCTCCGACGAAAAATCGTTGAGCGCAACGTAACCGATATTATTCGCCAGCGCCTTGTAGCTCACGGGTTGTCGCTTATCTATAACCCCGTTCGCCAGGGTCCATTCAACATTACTCAAATCGCGTTTACGCTGCAACTGCACCTTTTCCACGCTGCCGGTCGGCGTCATGAATTCCAACTCGACGCGGCTACCATCATTTCCGGCCAAAAGACCATATCCCAGACGCCGGTTGCCCTTAATGGCTTCAAACCAGCGAATCGACTCGGTAGAACTGCTTACGTAGGGAAACACTTGTTCCATCAGCACAGATTTTACGTCCCTGCCATCCACCTTGGTTATCACCGCCCCGAGGGGAAGCTGATCGGCGAGTTCCTTGGCTACGCCGACGACCACGGCCTGATGCTGGGCTTCGGCCAGTTTGACCGGCGGAAATGCGATATTTTCATCGATCAAACGCGGGTCCATTTCCACGTAGGTCATACCGTCGCTCAGTTCCGCCATAAAACGCGAGAGCAGGCGGTAGTATTGGAAATCAGATTCTGCGGCCAGCACCTTGGGAATATAGTTTTTATAGGTTGCATCCCAATCTAGCCCAGGCACCTGATCGAAGTAGGCAAAATTGTAGCTGGCTTCCATCCATAACAGAGACAAACCATAGAGGCGCTGCTCCTGCGTAAGTGTTCCTTGCGAAGCCCAGCTCGTCTGAATCGATAACGCTATCAGAAACAAAAGTTTTTTCATCACAGTATCCTTTCCCCTGAATTCAATTTCACTTCACGGCGACCAACGTAGGCGAAGCGCCCCTCGGCAATGCTTGGTTTGACTCAACAACCAGCTGCTGCAAATCGATGACCCTGTCCGCCATATCTATGGTCTCCTGGCGATGGGCAATCATAATGCGGGTAATACCTAGCTGTTTAAGCACCTGGTTAATTCTCTTTTCTGTTTCCCGATCAAGTGCACTGCTGGCCTCGTCCAGGAACAATATTTTCGGCTGTTTGTACAAGGCTCGGGCAATCAGCACGCGTTGCACCTGGCCGCCTGACAGGGTGCTGCCCATATCGCCTGCCAGCGAATTGAAGCCCATCGGCATGCGCTGAATGTCTTCCAATATTTGCGCCTGTTGGCAGACCTTATCCATCAACGCCTGATCGATTTCCGTCGAAAAGAAGGAGATGTTGTCCGCAATGGAACCGGAGAGCAG
>JBNKEN010000491.1:0-4199 GCA_050288805.1 Pseudoalteromonas sp. | reverse complement strand
CGGTCGGCGAGGAAGCCGAGCAACAGGCCGCTGGCCGCTATCAGTATCATGGGGGCGTAGTGGAAGGCGCTGGCCTGGGTCATGGTGAGATCAAATTCTTTGATCAACTCGGGAATGATCACGCCTACCGCATCAGACGTCATCGCAAACATCAGAAACATCATGTAGGTCAGCCAGCGGATCGTCGCCAGTTGGGTGTGTGTGTGTTCTTGCTGCATAAGCCACCTCGGCATTTTGTTTATTCTGATGGCTTTTCAATACCATACTAGATGTTAGTCGAAGCCATTGTGGGTTGCGCCGGAAAAATGCGTAAAAAATAGCTTGAATATCCCGACGTGCTGAATAAAGATATATCTTAATCGATTAAGTCTCAAGAGTGACATGCGCTGCATATGAAAAATAAAGTACAGTTGATCACCTACACCGATCGCCTGAGCGGCGGCGGAATGAAGGAACTCTCCGCACAGCTTGCGGGCGAACTCGGCGATTTGTTCGCCGGCGTCCACGTGCTGCCCTTCTATTATCCCATCGATGGCAGCGACGCCGGGTTCGATCCCATAGATCACGCCCGGGTTGACGAGCGGCTGGGTAGTTGGGGAGACGTTAAGGCGCTCGGACGAAGCGTCGAGGTGATGGCGGATCTTATCGTTAATCACGCATCGGCGCAGTCGCCCGAGTTCAAGGATGTGCTTGAGCACGGCCGTAACTCTCGCTACTGGTCGTTGTTTCTAAAGGAAGAGGACGTTTTTCCCGGCGGTATCAGCGAGCAGCAGGCGGCGCAAATCTATCGCCCCCGTCCCGGCAGTTGTTTTACCGCCAAAGCGCTGAATGACGGCGAGCAGGTTAACTTCTGGACCACCTTTACCGACAACCAGATAGATATCAATGTCGAAACCGAAGCGGGGCGCAGCTATCTCGATAAGGTGCTTAATCTGTTTGCACAAAACGGCGTTAAGATCATTCGCCTGGATGCGGCGGGTTATGCGATCAAGCGCGCCGGCACCAGCTGTTTTATGACGGATGAGGCGTTCGCCTTTATCAACGCCCTGTCACGGCGTGCGAACGAGTTGGGTATGGAAACCATTGCAGAGATACACAGCCATTACCAAACCCAAATCGAGGTTGCTTCGCGCGTTGACCGGGTCTACGACTTTGCCTTGCCGCCGCTCGTTCTGCATACCTTGTTCAGCGGAAATACCGATGCGCTGGTGGCCTGGCTGAAGATAGCTCCGCGTAATTGCCTGACCGTGCTCGATACCCACGACGGTATAGGTATTATCGATGCCGGTCCCGAGGGCGAAAAGCCGGGCCTTCTGAATGCCGAGGAGGTCGACGCTCTGGTTGAAAAAATTCACGCCAACAGTCATGGCCAGAGCCGCCAGGCGACCGGCGCCGCGGCCAGCAACGTGGATCTTTATCAGGTCAACTGCACCTATTACGACGCACTCGGACGGGATGATTTTGCCTACCTGGTGGCCCGCGCTATCCAGTTCTTCGCCCCCGGTGTGCCTCAGGTCTATTACGGCGGCTTGCTGGCGCAGACCAATGACATGGCACTGCTTGAAAAAACCAATGTGGGGCGGGATATCAACCGGCCTTACCTGCAACCGAGCGATGTCGTCGATGCACTTGAAAAGCCCGTGGTCAAGGGATTGTGCGAACTTATTCGGCTGCGAAATGCAAGCGAGGCGTTCGACGGCGAGTTCACCCTTGAAGGGCAGGGGGCGAGGCTGGAAATGCGTTGGCAAAACGGGCCCGATACGGCAGCCCTGGTGCTGGATCTCGCAAAAGGCGAGGCGAATATACAGCTTGAAAATCGCAGCGTCAGTCTCAGGGACCTGGCCGAGGGCGCTGTTTAAACGCTTTGCCCCTCGATCAGCTGGTAGTCCAGCATCACCTTTTCGTCGGCGCGCGCCAGGAATAACTCCGCCGCGCGTGCGCCCTTATCCTCACTGTTTTGCTGTATGGTGGTCAACACGGGCGTGCTGTAAAGCGCTTCGTCTATGCCGTCGAACCCGACAATTCTCAGATCGTCCGGTATTTTCAGGCCCTGGCGCTGTGCCTCGCGCATGGCGGCAAGGGCGATAAGATCGCTCATGCACAGCAGTACATCCGGCCTCGGCGTCACGCCGAGCGCTTCCTTTGCGGCTATGCTGGCGTAGCGTTCGCTGCTTTCGGGAATGTTCCAGATCCGGTCGTTGGCAAGCTCGATACCCCGTTCGGTCAGCGCCTGCTGATAGCCTGCCAAACGCAGGTGGGCAATGGAAGTGCCCTCTTCGGGCAGGGCATGATCGTAGACCCGGCACAGCAGCGCCGTATCGAGTAAGCGCAGGCCGAGCACGGCGACCCGGTCGTGGGGCGAATGCAGGGCGCGCCGGGCGATGTCGAATGCGGCCCGTTGATTGTCTATGTTGACCGAGGCCAGGGAATCTATGGTGAAGTCGACCGTGACCACGGGCTTTTGTACTTGTGCCAGATGCTCGTAGAGCCCGGGGTTGCGTGGCCGACCGTAGCAGATAAAGCCGTCGACGAAATCCACCACGTTGCTGAGGCTGTCGGCGGCGCCGGAAAACAGCAGCAGGCTGATCTTCTCTTTTTCCAGCACGGCGGCAACGCCGCGCATAAAACTGTTGGCTACCGGGTCCGTCACCATGTATTCAACGCTGTCCGGCAGCACCAGGGCCACTATGTCGGAAGTTCCGCGACGTAGGGATCTGGCCGCCTTGTTCGGGCCGTAATAACCGAGTTCCTTGCACGCCTCCAGAATACTCTCGCGGCGCGCCTTGGAAAGCTGGTCAGGACGGTTAAAGGCGTTTGACACTGTGGCATTGGACACACCCAGATGGGCGGCAATGCTTTTCAGGGTCCATTTTTGTTTATTATTCATGCTGAGCGGGTCTAAATAGCGTCTCTATAAGTTAACACACCCACATCCAAGGGAAAATATTTCCCTGATTTATCGATTCTTCTTTGTCGCTCGGATGCCGAAACGGGCGCCTGACGCAGCCGATACAGGTTTCCCGCATGAGATTTTCGCCCCGTCGCCAGCCCCGTAAATAACGGCGTTTTGTTCATATTGAATACGTATTCAATGGATTGTTTCGGGAACAAGGATATATTGTTATCAGGTTGTAAATTACACGATAACAATAAAGAGAACACACTATGTTGAAGCACACCCCGATTGCCGCGGTACTGGCAGGCGCCCTCGGTGCCAGCCTGTCAGCCAGCGCAGCGCCCACCACATTCGTGCATTTATTCGAATGGTCCTGGCCCGATGTGGCCACCGAATGCGAAACCTATCTCGGCCCCAAGGGCTTTGCCGCCGTGCAGGTTTCGCCGCCCAACGAACACATTACCGGCAGCCAGTGGTGGACCCGTTACCAGCCGGTCAGCTACCAGCTGACCAGCCGCGGCGGCGATCGCGCCGCGTTTATCGACATGGTCAACCACTGTAAGGCGGCGGGGGTCGATATCTATGTGGATGCGGTGATAAACCACATGGCGGCGGGCAGCGGCACCGGGGTGGCGGGCAATAGCTTTAGCGCCAAGCAGTTTCCCTTCTACGGTCCGCAGGATTTTCACGATACCTGTCCCATCAACGGGGAAGACTACGGCACGAATGCCTGGCGGGTGCAGAACTGCGAACTGGTGGGCCTACCTGATCTGAAAACCGAATCGTCCTATGTGCAGGGACAGATCGCCGCCTACCTCAACGATCTGGTCGGGATCGGGGTTGCCGGTTTCCGTCTCGACGCCAGCAAGCACATGCCCGCCTACGACATCGGCAGCATTCTGGCGCAGGTCAACGGCACGCCGCTGGTGTTCCAGGAGGTGATCGATCAGGGCGGCGAGGCGGTGTCGGCGAGCGAATACACGGGCAACGGCCTGGTCACCGAATTCAAGTACAGCGTCAAACTGGGTGACACGTTCCGCAATGGTAAACTGGCCTGGCTGTCGAACTTTGGTGAGGCCTGGGGCATGATGCCGAGCCATCAGGCGGTGGTGTTTGTCGACAACCACGACAACCAACGCGGCCACGGTGGCGGCGGCAGCGTGATCACCTTTGAGGATGGCCGCCTCTATGATCTGGCCAACGTCTTTATGCTGGCCTATCCGTACGGTTATCCCAAGGTGATGTCGAGCTACAACTATCACGGCGATACCGACGCGGGCGGGCCGACCGTGCCGGTACACAG
>JBNKEN010000490.1:0-2665 GCA_050288805.1 Pseudoalteromonas sp. | reverse complement strand
GGGTTACCGCGCTTGATCTGTTTGATGCGATCCAGCACGCGGGCAATAAAGGAGTCGTAAATACTCTCCTGCACCAGCAGCCGCGACGGGCAGGTGCATACCTCACCCTGGTTGAAAAACGCCAACACCGCGCCTTCTACGCATTTGGAGATATATTCCTCGTTTTGCTCCATCACGTCGGCAAAATAGATGTTGGGCGACTTGCCGCCGAGCTCCACGGTAGAGGGAATAATGTTTTCCGCCGCGCATTTCAGAATGTGCGAACCCACCGGGGTCGAGCCGGTGAAGGCAATTTTTGCGATCCGCGTGCTGGTCGCAAGCGCCTGGCCCGCCTCGTTACCGAAACCGTTTACCACGTTGAGTACACCGTCCGGCAGCAGATCGCCGACAAGCTCCATCAGCACCAGAATCGAGGCCGGTGTCTGCTCCGCCGGTTTCAGTACCACACAGTTACCGGCCGCAAGCGCCGGAGCCAGCTTCCAGGCCGCCATCAAAAGCGGAAAGTTCCACGGAATGATCTGCCCCACCACACCCAGCGGTTCATGAAAATGATAGGCCACGGTGTTTTCGTCCAGCTCGCCGAGGGAGCCTTCCTGGGCGCGAATGCAACCGGCAAAATAGCGGAAATGATCGGCACAAAGGGGAATGTCCGCCGCCAGGGTTTCGCGTACCGCCTTGCCGTTGTCCCAGGTTTCGGCCACCGCCAGCATTTCGAGGTTCTGCTCGATGCGGTCGGCAATTTTCAGCAGTATATTGCTGCGCTCGGTGACCGAGCTTTTACCCCAGGCATCCTTGGCCTTATGGGCGGCATCCAGCGCAAGATCGATGTCCCTTGCACCGGAGCGCGGAATTTCACAGATCACCTCACCGGTCACCGGCGAGGTGTTTTCAAAATAACGTCCTTCGACGGGTTCAACCCACTGCCCGCCGATATAATTCTGATAACGTTGCCTGAAATTGACAACCGCCGAGGGTTGTCCGGGATTTGCATAAATCATTCTTTTTATCCTTCTGGTGTGTTCCGTTTACAACACTAGAAAACTCTTGCACGCTGCACTTGTCGGCCAGTGCAAAAAACTTGACTGAGAGTACATATTTCATCCATCCTCAATGGATTCTCTCAACATCACACTGAATCCTATGCATATTCGGCGCAGCAAACTCGACACCCTTATCGATAACCGTACCGCTTATAACAGCGATCATGTTCAGTTGTGTGTTTACGATACCTACCAGCGCGCCACCGGCATCCCGTTCCAGGCCGAGCAATTGATGCTGTGCGCCATCACCAGCGGTAAAAAAATCATGCACCACGCCAGCCTTACCGAGGGTAAGCCCTTCGTCAGCGGGCAAAGTTTTTTAATCGCACAGGGCGAAGCGGTGAGTATCGATTTTCCCGAGGCGACGCTGGCAAATCCCACCAGCTGCCTGACCATAGAGATCGATGCGGATAAAATTCAGTCGGTGGCGAGCAAAATGGCGCTCGACGACTCCGCCGGGGGAGAGCTTCCTCCCGCCTCTGCGCTGCTGCTCAACCACTGCCCCGCCACCCAGGATCTGTACCAGCGCCTCGGCCAGATCTTTGCAGAAAACAGTCACGATCGCGCGCTGCTTATCGATCTCAACATCACCGAGCTGCTGATCCGCCTGCTGCGCTACAACAGCCGCCAGATGCTGCTGGCCCACAGCCGCCGCGATCCGCAGGGTTCTGCGCTCTATAATGTGCTGGACCACATTATCAATAACCTGGACAAACCCATCGACATCAACCTGTTGTGTAAACTGGCCTGCATGAGCCGGACCAAGCTGTACGCCGAGTTTAAGCGGGTACTGGCCTGCACGCCGCAGGCATTCTGGCAACAGCAACGCCTCGAACAGGCGGCCAAACAACTGGCCAAGGGGCATAAAATAACCCAGGTAAGCTATGACCTGGGCTTCAGCGACCCGGCCCATTTCAGCCGCCGTTTCAAACAGCTGTACGGCAAAAGTCCGAAGCAATACCAGCTCGGGCTGAATTAATTTATTTCCCGCTCTCTTGGTTCTTCAAGGCCAAGAGAGCGCAAAGTGTTTCATCCACCCCCTCGATCGACGCCCGTTTTGTTTACATAACTGACGTAAAACGGCCTGACCGGCTTTTGTTGTCATCTCCCCTTTCCACTCAGTAATTCTCAACAATGTGCCTGTTCCGACACCTGCCAGGCTTGGCTTAATACGGAGAAATGCGTTCTTTTTGCCCTCCTAATTTGTTACGAAAACAGCCATATACACGTCTCCTTATAACCATAACAGGCACATATATAACCAAGCCTTCTTTTAACATTTTTTACTTATATTTTACATTTGTCCCCGTTTTTAGCTTATTAAATAAGCAGAACGCACAACAATAATTACTCTAGGGAAACTTATGAAATCACAAAAAACACTAACAAAAACCCTGTTGGCGGTTGCAATCCCTGCACTGCTTTGCGGTGGCGCGGCCATGGCAAACGCACCTCAGGATGTTACCACTCTGGCGGTTAAAGGCGGCAAAGCGGCGTCTCAGCTGGACTCAGGCACACAATTTATCCTGAAGTACAAAGGTAAGGAAAAAGGCGCTTCTGCCCAGGCAATGACTGCAGCGGCCAAGGAGTTCGTTTCCGAGTTCCACAGCAAAAACACAGACATT
>JBNKEN010000489.1:0-8745 GCA_050288805.1 Pseudoalteromonas sp. | reverse complement strand
GCCTTACAAATCCGGGTTCCGCTGGAGCCCCCTGAAATAAAGGGCTGTCCCTAAATTAATGTGAACCATTTGTTAACTTTGTAACCCTGAACTACCTTGAATACGTATGCATAAAGTTGTTAATAAAATATTCCGGGCGTTACTATTTTCAGCGACAACAACAAAACTAACCAGGATGGTGCATGCGCTACTTAACATTGCACATTCTTGGTTCTGTATTTAATCGATTATTCGGGATAAAACAGTATGTCTAAGTTCAAACCAAGTATGCTAAGCCTTGCGCTAGTGGCTGCAGGCGTCGGCAGTTTCTCTGCATATGCAGCAGAAGAAGCCGATGCGGCTAAAAAGAAGAATGCAGCTGAAGAGGTTGAAGTCGTCGAAGTTCGCGGCTTCAGGGGAAGCCTGGTGGAGTCAATCAACACCAAGCGTTTCTCAACGGAAGTAGTGGAATCTATTTCGGCGGAAGATATCGGTAAACTGCCAGATTCGTCTATCGCAGAATCGATTGCCCGCCTGCCTGGCCTGACGGCACAGCGCCTTGACGGTCGCGCGAGTCGCGTTAGTATTCGTGGTTTCGGTGAAAACGAAAGCGGCACGACATTCAACGGTCGTGAACAGGTTTCGATCAGTGATAACCGTGGTGTTGAATTCGACCTTTACCCGTCTGAAATTATGAGCGGCGTTACCGTTTATAAAACCCCTAGCGCCAGCATCGAAGCCGAGGGCATTGCCGGTGTTATCGATATGCAGACGGTTAAACCACTGTCAAAAGACGGTCGCGTGATCCAGTTCAACGGTCAATATGAAAAAACCAGCTTTGAAAAACTGAACCCGGACGGCAACGACGACGGTTTCCGTGGCACCTTCTCCTACATCGACCAATTCGCCGACAATACTATCGGTGTTGCATTCGCTGCAACAACCATGTCATCGCCTAACCAGGAAAAGCGTTGGAACTCTTGGGGCTTCCCTGAGTTTACCGGTCCTGACGGCAACAACTATTCTATTCTCGGTGGTGCCAAGCCGTTTGTTCGTTCTTCGACACTTGAGCGTGACTCTGCGATGCTGGTTGTTGAAGCGATGCCAAGCGATCGTCTGCACATGACGTTTGATGCGCTGTATGTCGATTTTACCGACGAAAAAATTCTACGCGGTATCGAAATTCCGTTTGCCTGGGGCCAGGGCTCTATCAGTGCCGACAGCGCGGTTGTCGATCCGGCGAGCGGCTTTATCACCAGCGCGGTAACCGACGGTCAGCGCGTGGTAGTCCGTAACGATTACGAAGAGCGTAAGGCGGAACTGACCTCATTTGGTTTTAATGCCGAATATGACGTAACGGATACCTGGTCTGTTGAATTTGACGCCAGCCATTCATCGGTTGATCGTAAGATCTGGAGTCTGGAAAGTTATTCGGGCACCGGCCGTGGTAACGATCGTGGCGCAGCCGACAGCCTGGGCTATGTGTTCGACGGTGGCAACACGGGTGCACACTTTACCCATAACCTGGATTACAGCGACTATAACCTGATCCAGATCGGCGGTCCTCTGTCGTGGGGCTGGAGCAGCGCGCTGAACGATAAGTACGGCGTAACAGGTACCGAGTACGAAAACCAGCTGCAAGACGGCTTTATCAATGCGCCTACCATTGATGATGAACTGAATTCATTGAAGCTGGCAGCAACCAAAGTTGTAGAAAATGCTGTGCTCAGCTCTTTCGACTTTGGCCTGTCTTATCGTGAGCGTGAAAAGACCAAGGTATCTGAAGGTTACTTCATGACCTTGTCTTCATTCTCGTACCCGAATAATCCGGGCATGATGCCGGTGCCGGAAGAGTATCGTCTGGGCAGTGTAAACCTCGACTTTATCGGCATGGGCAACATGATTGCTTATGACTCAAATGCCATGGTACGCGACGGTTACTTTGATCTGCTTGCTGAAAGCCTGACAAACCCAAGTCACGCAACTAAGTCTTGGTCTGTGAAGGAAGAAATCACCTCGGCCTTTATCCAGGCAAACATCAACGCAGAAATGGGCGACACGCCGGTAACCGGCAATGTCGGCCTGCGTTATGTCAACACCAAGCAATCGTCTCGCGGTAACGCATTCAATACCGTAGACGGCCTGGTTGTGACGTCGCCGACTCACATCACCGAGGAATATTCTAAGTTGTTGCCAAGCATCAACCTGAATTTCCGCCTGGATGACGAGCAAACCATCCGTATGGGTTGGGCGAAGACCATTTCACGTGCTCGCCTGGATGAAATGAACGCCTCGGTTAACGCTAAGTATAATCAGCAGCCTGATGCAAACGGTAATTTCTGGGAAGTAGAAGGTGGTAACCCGAACCTGCGTCCTAAAGAAGCATACGGTTTTGACCTGAGCTACGAAAATTACTTTAGCGCCGAAGGTTATTTCTCTGCCGCCTTCTTCTACAAAGATCTGAACAACTGGATCTTCGACGGCAGCTACATGATCGACATGACCGGCGTAGCGGATCCGTCGACCGGCCAAATCCCGGCATCTGCAACGGGTACCGGCAAGGGTAAAGTCAACGGCGGCGGCGGTGACCTGTGGGGTTACGAGTTGTCAGCGACGATCCCGTTCAACCTGTTCAGCGACAGCCTGGACGGCTTCGGTCTGATCGCGAGCCATACGGAAGTTGACTCAAACATTCAGGATCAAAACGGCAACGATTATGAATTGCCGGGCCTGTCTGACCGTATCCAGAGCTTCACGCTGTATTACGAGAAAAACGGCTTCCAGGCGCGTGCCAGCATGCGTAAGCGTAGCGACTTCAAGGGCGACGTATACGGCCTTGGCTTTGACACGGTTCAGGTGGATATCGTAGGCGAGACCATCTGGGATGCCCAGATCGGTTACGACTTCGGTGAAGCCGGCTTTACATCACTTGACGGTCTGTCAATCTACCTGCAGGCGCAGAACTTGACCGAAGAGCCGTTTACTTCGCTGTCGGGTGACAATCCGCTTCAGGTACGTGACTACCAGGATTACGGCAGCACCTACCTGTTAGGCTTCAGCTACAAGCTGTAATCTGCCAGTACGCTAGACAAAAGCCCTTGTAACCCGATTGCAGGGGCTTTTTTATATCAGGTGACTCCTGTTAGTGTATGTGATTACTATTGCAGTGTTTTTTGTAAAACCGCCAAGAATAGAGGCGTAGAAAGCAGTGCAATAATAACCATGGTCGATGTATCAGCGCCTACCGGCGCGTCGTTTTTGGGATAATCATGATGAAAGACAAGCATATTAAACGTGTTGTGATCGCAGGTGGGGGTACGGCCGGCTGGCTTACGGCCTGTTTGCTGTCGAGGGTGCTTGGCAAAACGCTGGAAATTACCCTGGTTGAATCGGAGCAGATTGGCATTGTCGGGGTCGGTGAGGCAACCATTCCCCCCATTATTCCGTTTAATGCCGCCTTGGGCCTGGACGAAGCCGAATTTATAAGAAAAACCAAGGCGACGATAAAACTCGGTATCGAGTTTGAAAACTGGAAAACACAGGGTGAGAGCTATATGCACGCCTTTGGCGGGATAGGTAAAAATTTCCCGTTCTGCGATTTCTATCATTTTTGGGTCAAGAGCCGTCAGCTTGGATTTAAAGACGGTTTGTGGGACTTCTCGCTAAATTACCAGGCCGCCAAAAAAGGCAAGTTTGCAAAACTCAATCAGCTGCCGGGGACCAATCTGCCCGGCATCTCCTACGCGTATCATTTCGATGCCGGCCTGTACGCAGGATACCTGCGTGAAGTTGCAGAGAAAAATGGCGTAAAGCGTATTGAAGGCATTATCGAGGATGTCCAGGTTTGCGCCGATACCGGGCATGTGACCGCATTAACACTCGACAACGGCGAGTACGTTGCAGGTGACCTTTTTATCGACTGCACCGGACTTCGTGCGCTGCTTATCGAGAAAACGCTCAATACCGGGTTTGAAGACTGGTCGCATTGGCTGCCTTGCGATCGCGCGATGGCGGTACCCTGTGAGCGCCAAGGCGAAATCGAACCCTATACCCGCTCCATTGCCCATCATGCCGGCTGGCGCTGGCGGATCCCGCTGCAGCACCGTACCGGCAACGGCTTGGTGTATTCAAGCCGTCATATGAGCGATGAACAGGCAAAAGAGCTGTTGCTCTCGAATCTGGACGGCAAGCCTTTAGCCGAACCAAAAATCATTCCGTTTCGGACCGGAAGACGGCGTAAGCAATGGAATAAAAACGTGGTGTCTGTCGGCCTTTCCAGCGGCTTTTTGGAACCGCTTGAAAGCACCAGTATTCACCTGATCCAAACGGCGGCGACACGGCTTATCAAACATTTTCCCCATGCCGGAATTTGTGAGGAACAGATCAATGAATATAACGCCCAATCCAGGGTGGAATTTGAGCGCATTCGTGATTTCATCATCCTGCATTATAAGGCCAATGAACGGAATGACAGCCAGTTCTGGCGCGATTGTCGCCGCATGGACATTCCGGCAACGCTTGCGAAAAAACTGGCGCTGTTTAGCGAAACCGGCAAATTGTATCGGGAAGATGACGAGCTGTTTACCGAAATTGCCTGGCAACAGGTATTGATAGGTCAAGGCATCATGCCGAAGGACTACCATATTCTGGTCGATTCATTGAGCGAGGAGCAGCTGAGCGAGCTGATGGCTAATTTAAAAACCCTGATAGACAACGCCGTGATGTCGTTGCCGACTCACGAATCATTCTTACTAGGGCTATAGGGAATATGGGAATGCATAATCTGGGACGTTATTGTCTGACATTTTTGATGGCTTGTGTCGCTAACGCCGAGGCGTTGACGGTCGAACCGGCCAACTGGTGGACGGGAATGAAAGAACCGGCGTTGGAACTCTTGGTGCGGGAGCCTGGCATCGCCGACGCCGAAGTGAGCTTGCTTCCCTACGAAGGCGTCACGCTTGTTTCGAGCGAGCGCGGAGACAGCGACAATTACCGCTTTGTGAAGCTTGAGATCGGCGAACGTGCGAAGCCGGGGGAACTCACGCTTAAGTTTAGGTTCGGCGCCAGGGAGACAGAACACAGGTATGCCCTTTGGCCGCGCCGCGAGGGCAGCGCAGCGCGCAAGGGGTTCGACGGCGGAGACGTCATCTACCTTATCAATCCCGATCGTTTCGCCAACGGCGATAAGA
Source organism: Pseudoalteromonas sp. (assembly GCA_050288805.1). Lineage (GTDB taxonomy): Bacteria > Pseudomonadota > Gammaproteobacteria > Enterobacterales > Alteromonadaceae > Pseudoalteromonas. The sequence continues at coordinate 3,577 of JBNKEN010000489.1, read as the reverse complement.
CCAATGATACCGTCGACGAAATGAAAGAAGCGGCCAATCCTGCTTTCAAGGGCGGTCGTCACGGCGGCGATATTCAGGGCGTCATCGATTCGCTCGGTTATTTTAAGGATATGGGCTACACCCAACTGTGGCTTACCCCGGTGCGAGAAAACAATATGCCGGAATATTCGTATCACGGTTACGCCATGACCGACTTTTACCGCGTCGATCCGCGAATGGGCAGCAATGAGCTTTACCGCGAACTCAGCCGAACCGCCAAACAGCAGGGCATCGGCCTTATCATGGACATGGTGCTCAATCACAGCGGCTCGGAACATTGGTGGGCCAAAGACAAACCCACCAAAGACTGGCTTAATTTCGCCGGCGCGTTCAGCGGCACCTCCCATGCGCGTCAGGCGATACAAGATCCCCATGCCAGCGCATACGATAAAAAGCAGTTCAGCGACGGTTGGTTCGTGCCGACCATGCCGGATCTCAACCAACGCAACCCGCACCTGGCAACCTACCTGATGCAAAACGCCGTATGGTGGATTGAATACGCCGATCTCTCCGGTATTCGTGTCGACACCTATTCCTATTCCGACAAGGCGTTTTTAGCGCGTTGGACCGAGCGCATTATGACGGAATACCCGTTCTTCAACATCGTGGGAGAAGAGTGGACCACCAACCCGGCCATCGCCAGTTACTGGCAACGCGGCAAGCGCAACGGCGACGGTTACGTGTCATCCCTGCCGAGCGTGATGGATTTTTCGTTGCAGGAAGCCATGGTTAAGGCGCTCAACGAGAACGAAAGCTGGAATACCGGTTGGATACGGGTGTATCAGTCTATTGCCAACGACTTTCTCTATCCGGATCCCGATAATCTGCTGGTGTTCGCCGACAATCACGATATGAGCCGCGTGTTTACCGAGCTGGGGCAGGATGCGGCGAAAACCCGGCTGGCGCTGACGCTGATTTTGACGACCCGCGGCATACCCCAGCTCTATTACGGCACCGAGGTGCTTGGCGATAATACCGGAAGTAACGACCATGGGGATATTCGCATCGACTTTCCGGGCGGCTTTGCAGGGCAGGCACAGAATGCGCTGACCGGAATAGGGCTAACCGAGGCGCAGGCCGAGATGCAGGCCTATGTTAAACAGTTGCTTCACTTTCGCCGCGATTCCAAGGCGCTCACCGAGGGCAAGCTGATCCATTTCAGCCCTGAGCAGGGGGTCTATGCCTATTTCCGCGTGGCTGCGGAGCAAACGGTGATGGTGCTGCTGAATAAAAACAGCGAACCCGTGACTCATAACCTCGGCAAATACGCCGAAGTGTTACAGGGCCATAAAAACGCGCTGGACCCGTTAAGCGGCAAAGAACAAGCGCTTGGCGATACGCTTTTGCTGGCGCCCATGGAAGCCAAGGTATTGGTGCTTCGCTGAGCATTTACGGCGAGTAGTCAGGTGAATACGTATGCAGGGCGTTTTTATCGCCCGCTGTTCGAATTAGTATTTTTGCAACAAAAGAAGAAAAGCGCAGAACAATGAATAAACACACGTTGAAGTGGGTTTCCTTACTCGCAATCGGTGGCGCCGTTCTCGCCGGCTGCGGCGAAAAATCAAAGCCAAAAGAGCAACGCCAGGTAAACGCCGAGGTGAAGGTGCAGGGTAAACCCGTGGTGTATCAGGTGTTCACCCGCCTGTTCGGTAACCGGCAGACAGTTAACCGCCCTTGGGGCAGCAGGGAAGAAAACGGCGTCGGTAAATTCAACGACTTTACCGATGAGGCCCTAGCCGGGATCAAGGAACTCGGTGTCACTCACATCTGGTATACCGGTGTGTTGCATCACGCCATGGTGGCCGATTACAAGGATTACGGCATCGCTGACGATGACCCGGATGTGGTAAAGGGGCGGGCCGGTTCTCCCTACGCGGTCAAAGACTATTACAATGTGGATCCGGATCTGGCGGTGAAACCCGAACAGCGCCTGGCAGAGTTCGAGGCGCTGATCGAGCGCACGCACCGCCATGGAATGAAGGTGATCATCGACATAGTGCCTAACCACGTAGCGCGTAACTATCAATCACTCAGCAATCCGAAAGGGGTGATAGATTTCGGCGCCGACGACGATACAAGCCTCGAGTATGCCCGCGACAACAATTTCTACTATGTGCCCGGCGAGCCGTTTGAAGTGCCGACTTCAAGCGACTACCAGCCTCTTGGCGGTGAGGCACACCCGCTCAGCGACGGGAAATTTGACGAAAACCCGGCGAAATGGACGGGTAACGGTTCGCGCAAGGCGAAACCGGGTATCAACGACTGGTATGAAACGGTCAAGATCAACTACGGTGTAAAGCCCGATGGCAGCGTCGACTTTCCGCTGTTGCCGAAGGAATATGCAACGCTTACTGCCGACGAACATTTTGCCTACTGGCAGGACAAAGAACTGCCGGACAGCTGGTATAAGTTTCGCGACATCGCCCAATACTGGCTAAGCAAGGGCGTCGACGGTTTCCGCTACGACATGGCGGAGATGGTGCCGGTGGAATTCTGGAGCTTTCTTAATGCGTCTATCAAGAAACAAAAACCTGACGCATTTATTCTTGCCGAAGTCTATAACCCGGCCCTGTATCACGACTATATCGCCCTTGGAAAGATGGACTACCTGTACGACAAGGTGGGCTTCTATGACACCCTGAAGGGGATAATGCAGGGACAAAAGCGCAGCGACGAGCTGTTTGACGTCCATGCAAGGGTGGCCGATATCGAGCAGCATATGTTGCACTTTCTCGAAAATCACGACGAACAGCGTATTGCCAGCCCTGAATTTGCCGGCGATGCCAATAAGGGTAAACCGGCGATGCTGATTTCAACCCTGATCGGGCGCTCACCCACCATGATCTATTTCGGCCAGAGCGTGGGCGAAGACGGCTCAGAGGATGCCGGATTCGGCAAGCCGAGCCGCACCAGTATTTTTGATTATATCGGCGTGCCCGCGCATCAGGCCTGGATGAACCAAGGGCGTTTTGACGGTGGCGCATTGAATGAAGAACAAAAGGCGTTGCGGAATTTCTATACCCGGTTAATGACGCTCAGCACCTTACCTGCCGTGGTGGCCGGGAAGATGACGCCGTTTGCAAGCCCAGAGGAATCGGTCATTGCATTCAGCCGCAGCCTTGCGAAGCAGCGGCTGATTGTCGTCGCTAATTTTTCACAACAGTCGCGAACCGTCCGCTTCGAGCTCCCCGAAGCGCTGGTTGCCGATTGGGGATTGAAGCAACAAATCTATCCGCTGTCATCACTGCTTGGCAGCGTGAACGATACGGTGCTCGAACGTGACAACACAAATTACACCCTGACGCTTGGCCTTGCGCCGCTTGACTCGGTCGTACTGCAATTAAAGGCTAACTATGAATAAAAAACCTACCTTAAGTTTTTGGCAAATCTGGAATATGTGCTTTGGTTTCCTCGGCATCCAGTTCGGATTTGCGCTGCAAAACGGCAATGTCAGCCGGATATTTCAAACCCTGGGCGCGAACGTTGACGATATTCCAATTCTCTGGATAGCGGCGCCGCTTACGGGGCTTATCGTGCA
>JBNKEN010000488.1:0-2848 GCA_050288805.1 Pseudoalteromonas sp. | reverse complement strand
GGGTGCTGCTGCCGTTTGACTGGTATCTCGAACATGTTTATCGTGGCGCGCTGGAGGCGGGGTTACCCAAGGAATACCTGGAAAAAATTCGTGCCCAGGCGGCGCTCACCGATCTGAATCGGGAGCGGGCAGAGCGCGAATTTGCGGTTCACGGTTTATCATCCGACGACTGAATATGAACAAGTCGGCCAAGACCGACATAAATAAGGCAACAACAATGAAACGATTAAGCATAACGTTGGCGGTGCTGGCGTCACTGGGATTGACGGCTGCGGCACAGGCCAAGGTGAATACGGAAAAACTCGACCAGGTGGTCGAGACATCGATGGCGCGCTTTGAGGTGCCGGGTATGGCAGTGGCTGTGGTTGAGAACGACAAGTTGGTGTACGCCAAGGGATTCGGGGTGCGTAATCTCAAGAGTGGCGAGGCGGTGAACGAGCACACCCTGTTCGGTATCGCATCAAACACCAAGGCCTTCACCGTGGCGGCGCTCGGCATGCTGGTGGACGAGGGCAAACTGAGCTGGGATGACAAGGTGATCGATCACCTGCCGGAGTTCCGCCTCTACGACCCCTATGTGACGCGGGAAATGACCATTCGCGATCTGCTCAGTCATCGCAGCGGTTTAGGCCTCGGGGCCGGTGACCTGATGATCTGGCCCGATACCGACAAGCCGGTCGATGAGATCATCGCGGGGCTTAAGTACCTCAAACCGGCCTCGAGTTTTCGCAGCCGTTACGCCTACAACAACCTGATGTTTCTGACCGCCGGCGAAGTGGTGGCGAGAGTGTCCGGCATCAGCTGGCAGGACTTCATTGAACAGCGAATTCTTAACCCGCTTGGCATGACGGATTCCCGCGCCGGTTTCTCCCGCATTGCTAAGGACAACCGCAACTTCGCGACCGGACATATTCCGCTGGACGGCAAGCTGCATCCGTTTTTCGTCAACTACCTGGAAGATTTCCGCGGTGCCGGGGCGATAACCTCAAGCGTCGATGAAATGAGCCATTGGCTGATAGCGCAGCTTAACGGCGGACAATACCCGGGCGGCGTTCGTCTGTTCAGCGAGGGGCAGCAGGCCCAAATGTGGCACCCGCATATCACGTCCATGGTTTCACCGCAGGCATTCGAGCAGACCCGTCAGCAATTCCGTGGTTACGGCCTAGGCTGGTCGATTCAGGATTACTACGGTTACAAGCGCATGGGTCACGGCGGCGGTATTCTCGGCATGGTTTCCCAGGTCACCCTGATCCCGGAGAAAAAGCTCGGCATCGTGATCCTCAGTAACCAGCAGGCATTCTCGGCGCTTGCGGCGGTGACCAACGAGGTGCTTGAGGATGCGCTGCAATTGCCCGACACCGACTGGGTCGGCGAGCTGGCCGACAAGCATTTTGCCCATAAAAAAGAGGCCTATGCCTCTGCCAGGCCGGATGTGCCGGCGGATTACCAAGCGGCGCTGCCGGCGGTAAATTACACCGGCACCCTGCACGATAACTGGTACGGTGACGTGATCATCGAAAAACTGGGCGATGCGCTGCGTATCGACTTTACCCGCACCAAGCGCCTCAAGGGCACCCTCAAGCATTATACCGGCAACAGCTTTATCGTGGAATGGGATGAAAAGCTGCTGGAGGCAGACGCCTTTATCGAATTTGAGATGGGCACGGATAACCGGGTGAAAAGCGCGAAAATGCATGCGGTGGCGCCGCAGATCACCGACTTCAGCTTTGATTTTCACAATCTCGATCTGCGTCCCAAACCCTGACCGACCAAAGTCGCACGGCATGCGCCGTGCGATTTTGCTATCCTGAAGGCAGACTTTTCATCAGGACCCTCTATGCGTACCGCCCTTATCAGCCATCCCGCCTGCCGTAAGCACAAAATGCAGGATGACCACCCTGAATGCCCGGCGCGCCTGGATGCCATTCACGACAGGCTGCTGGCGTCGGGGCTGGAGATGGCGCTGATCCATAAAACGGCGCCCAAGGCCACGGAAGAACAGATCCTGCTAGCCCACAGCCGCGCTTTGCTGGCGCAGGTCAAGGCCCTGATCCCGGAGACGGGACTGGCCGAGCTGGACGGCGATACCTGGCTCTGTCCCGACAGCTGGAAGGCGATAGAGCGGGCGGTCGGTGCGGGCATTCTGGCGGTGGATGAAATCATGGCGGGGCAGCTGGATGCGGCCTTTTGTGCCGTGCGTCCGCCCGGCCACCATGCCGGTGTGGTTATTCCCGCCGGCTTTTGCGTATTCAACAACCTGGCGATCGCGGTGCGTTACGCCCAAAGCAAGGGGGTCGAGCGCATTGCCATTCTCGATATCGATGCCCATCACGGCAACGGTACCCAGGAGATAATTAAGGACGATACCGGCGTGCTGATGTGCTCCCTGTTCCAGTATCCCTTTTATCCGGATCCGGACATCATCAACAACGAGCATATCATCAATAATCCGTTACCGGCCGCCAGTAACGGCGAACGCTTCAGGCAGCTTGTCGATAAGAGCTGGGCGCCTGCGTTGAGGGCGTTCAGGCCACAGCTGATCTTCGTCAGCGCCGGTTTTGACGGCCACCTGGAGGACGACATGGCGAGCCTGAAGTTTGTCGAGCAGGACTACGCCTGGTTCGCAGGACGGCTTGCAGAGTTTGCGGACGATTCCGAGTGCTTGGGTGTCATTTCCTTTCTTGAAGGGGGCTACAACCTGTCGGCGCTCGGTCGCTGCTGTGAAACCTACCTGCGCGCTCAGGTCGAGGCCTGAGCGTTTTCAAGCAGGCGAAACACTTCTTCAATGTTTTTAAACGCCAGCTTGGCGGTGCAGCAGTGGCCTTCATTGGCGAGATGCCAGGCAACC
>JBNKEN010000487.1:0-7128 GCA_050288805.1 Pseudoalteromonas sp. | reverse complement strand
AACCTATTTCGTTTCCTAAAATGAATACGTTTTCTTTATTATCAGATAGATAGAGCCATTCTTGCACAACAAGGCAGGCCTACTCTTTGATTTATGGGGTAAAGGGTGCAAGGCAAGAAAAAAGCCACCCGAAGGTGGCTTTGGTTAACGTAATTTACGTATTACCAAGGAACTCTACTTTTTTTAGATGGATTCCAGCGCGATTTTCACCATTTCGTTAAAGGTGCTCTGGCGTTCTTCCGCCGGAGTGGCTTCACCGGTGATCACGTGATCGCTGACGGTGAACAGGGCCATGGCCTTGGCGCCGTATTCGGCTGCCACGCCGTAAAGGCCTGCGGTTTCCATATCTACGGCAAGTACGCCGAGTTTATTCAAATCCTGATAGAAGCTGGCATCGGCATGATAGAAGGTGTCGGTGGTAAACACATTGCCAACCTTGGCTTCAATGCCGAGCGAACGGGCCGCCTTAACGCCGTTTTCCAGCAGACCGAAATCGGCCAGGGCAGCGAAATCGTAGCCGCGCAGACGGGCGCGGTTGACGTTCGAATCCGTGCTGGCGCCTTGGGCGAAGATCACGTCGCGGATCTTGGTATCTTGTGCGATGCCGCCACAGGTGCCGATGCGAATGAGGTTTTTCACGCCGAACGAGACGATCAGCTCGCGGGCGTAAATAGACATCGAAGGCACACCCATCCCCGAGCCCATGATACTGACAGGTTTACCCTTGTAAGTACCTGTGAAACCGAACATATTGCGTACTTCGGTTACCTGGCGCGCGTCGTCCAGGAAGTTTTCGGCAATGTACTTGGCACGCAGCGGGTCGCCCGGCATCAGTACGGTTTCGGCAAAGTCGCCCAACTGGGCATTAATATGAGGCGTGCTCATTCGTCTTTCCTCGAAAGCTGTTAATTGTCCAGCGCGGCCTTAAAGCCGACGCCATAATTCATCTCGGTCAGGCCAAACCACTGTGCCAGTGTTTGTCCTATATCTGCGAAACTGTCGCGCTCACCAAGCGGTGTATTGCCTATGCCCGGGCGATAGGCCAGCACAGGCACATATTCGCGGGTGTGATCCGTGCCCTTGGCGGTCGGATCGCAGCCGTGATCGGCGGTGATGATCAGCAGGTCATCGCTTTTCATTTCGGCCAGTATTTGCGGCAGATAAGCGTCGAATTCTTGCAACGCTTCGGCATACCCCACGGCATTGCGGCGATGCCCGTATTTCTCATCGAAATCCACCAAATTGGTGAATACCAGGCTGTTGTCGGGGGCGTCGGCGAAAACCTCGCGGGTTTTTTCCAGCAAATTAGTCAAACCCGGCGCCTTATGTTTTTGCGTGATCCCTTGGTGGGCGTAGATATCGGCTATTTTACCGACGCTTATCACCTCACCGCCAGCGGTCGCCAGCTTGTCCAGTAAGGTCGGCGCCGGAGGCAACACCGAATAATCTCGACGGTTGCCGGTGCGGGCAAAATCGTCTTTGTCAGTTCCCAAAAATGGCCGCGCAATCACCCGCCCTATATTCATTTCATCAAGCAGTGTCCGTGCAATTTCACATACCTGATAAAGTTTTTCGAGGCCGAATGTCTGCTCATGCGCGGCGATTTGGAACACGCTGTCAACCGAGGTGTAGCAGATAGGCATGCCGCTGCGCATGTGCTCTTCACCCAGTTGCTCTAAAATCGTCGTGCCCGAGGCATAGCAATTACCCAAAATGCCCGGGATGTCCGCCCTTTTAATCAGCTCGCTGACAAATTCTTCCGGGAAACAAGGTGTCGTATTGGGAAAATACCCCCAGTCGAACAGCACGGGCACGCCCGCCATTTCCCAGTGACCCGACGGCGTATCCTTACCGCTGGAGATTTCTTTGGCATAACCCCAGGCACCGACAGGTGCCTGACGTTCGGTAGCCTGGCAGGTTTCGCCACCGGCGGCCTCGCAAGCGTCGAGCAATCCCAGACGGGAAAGGTTCGGTAAGGCCAGGGCTTCACCCTTTTCTTCCCGATAGGCGGCCAGCAGGTGAGCCAGGGTATTGGCCCCTTCATCACCGAACTTGGCAGCATCCGGCGCAGCGCCGATTCCCAGGCTGTCGGCCATCAATATCAATGCTCTTGCCATAACTGCTACCTCTGCCCTTGGACCCTGTCGCTGGGTTAGACCAAGAATTCGTCATTAAGTGTTAAAGTTTAGACACACTTTACTGGTTTGCGGTTTTTTGCGTACAGGACAAAAGTCCTGTTTCAGTGCGGGGAAAAGCGCTAAATTTGTCCGAATTGAAGGGCAAAAGAGATTATTCGTGTCTTTTTTGCTATTGTGACCTCCTACAAAAATATCTGTCTGGGTGTGAACTTTAGTGACACGTACTATTATCGCTATCGCCGGTGCTTCCGCATCGGGAAAGTCTCTTTTTAGCCAAACAATTTACAATGAATTGGTTAATGAACTGGAACCCGGGGCCATCGCCATTATTGAGGAAGATGCCTATTACCGTGACCAGTCACATTTGCCGTTTGCGCACAGAACGCAAACCAACTACGACCATCCCGACGCGTTTGAACATGAACTGTTGCGTGAGCACCTGACTCAACTGCGCGAAGGCAACGCGGTAGACGTGCCGACTTACGACTACTCACAACATACACGCAGCACGGAAACCCGCCGGGTAGTTCCTGCCAAGATTTTGATTGTTGAGGGAATTTTGTTGTTGACGGATCCAGCGCTGCGGGATGAATTTAACATTAAAGTATTTATTGATACGCCGCTTGATATCTGCCTGATGCGCCGTATGCAGCGCGACATCGAGGAACGAGGTCGCTCTTTGCAATGCGTGGTCGAGCAATATCAAAAAACGGTTCGGCCGATGTTCTATCAGTTTATCGAGCCGTCCAAATACAAGGCGGATTTAGTAGTGACTCGCGGCGGTAAAAACCGCGTGGCGATTGATATCATTAAAAGTAAAATCAAGCACCTACTACAACAATAACAGCGAGAATTAGGGCATGACAACAATTATGAGCCTGGTAGGTATGTTTGCACTTTTAGCAATCGCCTATTGCGCCTCCACCAATCGCAAGGCGATTAACCTACGCACCGTAGGGGTGGCATTTGTTCTGCAGGTCGTCATCGGCGGCTTTGTATTGTTTTTTGAGGCGGGTAAAAACGCTCTGGCAGGCATGTCGAAAGCGGTCTCGGCCGTGATCAACTATGCCTTCGACGGCATCGGTTTCTTGTTCGGGCCACTGGCAACGCAGGATAAACTGGGCTTTTTGTTTGCGTTTCAGGTGTTGCCTGTGATCGTATTCTTCTCGTCCCTGGTGGCGGTGCTGTACTACCTCGGCATCATGGACTGGGTGATTAAGATCCTCGGCGGCGGATTGCAGAAACTGTTGCAAACATCGCGCCCCGAGTCGCTCTCGGCGACCGCCAACATCTTCGTTGGCCAGACCGAAGCCCCGTTGATCGTGAAGCCCTTTATTCCGACCATGACCAAGTCGGAACTGTTCGCCGTGATGGTAGGCGGTCTGGCAACCGTGGCCGGTTCCGTGCTGGCGGGTTATGTCACCATCGGGGTTGAACTGAAATATTTGATCGCTGCCAGCTTTATGGCGGCACCGGGTGGATTCCTGATGGCCAAGATGATAGTGCCTGAGACGGAAACGCCGAAAGAAGATTTGTCGGACCTGGATAACGGTCAGGACAAGCCGGTTAACGTTATCGACGCCGCCGCGTCGGGTGCATCCAGTGGTATGCATCTGGCGATGAATGTCGGTGCCATGCTGCTCGCCTTTGTCGCCCTGATTGCCTTATTGAACGGCCTGTTGGGTGAAGTTGGCAGCTGGTTTGATCATCCACAGCTGACGCTGCAGGAAATCCTCGGATACCTGTTTGCGCCTGTGGCCTGGTTGCTGGGGGTTCCTTGGTCGGAAGCGATCACGGCAGGCAGCTTTATCGGACAAAAACTGGTAGTTAACGAATTCGTTGCCTATCTGGACTTTGTAAAATATCAGGATCAGTTGAGTGAACACACGCAGGCGATCATTACGTTTGCCCTGTGTGGATTTGCCAACTTGTCTTCGATAGCCATCTTACTGGGTGGACTGGGCGGTATGGCGCCCTGTCGGCGAAAGGATATCGCGCGCCTGGGGCTCAGAGCAGTGTTGGCGGGATCTATGGCCAACCTTATGAGCGCAGCAATTGCAGGTTTTTTCCTCTCGCTAGCTTAGAAACTTAACGAGTCGAGCCGCAGTTGCAAAACAATAGGTTATTGTTTTAAGGGGTTAAAGCAATAGCTAACTTGAACGATACTTCACCAAAGGGCCGTCAGGCCCTTTTATCGTTTTTAGGCTTAAAAAGCTATTAACACTTCAGTATTTTTTATTATACTCAACGGTAAACTGACATAGTTTGACTTTCAGGTAACAGATATCTTAATGACCTATCGAGCGCGTTTATCCGACATTATTCTGTTCCTGATGCTTTTCGCTACAGGAAGTTCAGCAGCATCCCTGAGAGTCGTAACCGAATTATCACCGCCGAACCAGGTGCTTATCCAAAACACCGTCACCGGCACCAGCACCGAGCTGGTTCGCATGATCTTAAAAGAAGCCGCTCTCGAAGCCGACATCAGCATGTACCCTTGGGCCCGCGCCTATAAGCTGGCCAGTACCTCACCGGATACCCTGATCTACAGCATTGCACGTACACCGGATCGGGAACATCTTTTTCACTGGATAGGCCCGGTGGCCTATTACCAGCTCGGTTTTGCCAAGCTCGGCAGCCGTGAAGATATTCAGCTCCGTAACGTTGACGACGCTAAATCACTGCGCATCGCCGCACAACGGGACGATCTGGCCGCCAAAATCCTCACCGAAAAAGGGTTTCAGGTGGTGCTGACATCGGATATCAAAAAGTCCTATCACCTGCTGGTTGCAGGCAAGGTGGATCTGATCGTCGACGATCCCCAGTTTATCCAGGATATGACAAGACGTATCGGCCTTGAGGACGGCACCGTCAGCTTCATCATGCCCATTCCCGACTTATCGGTTTACGGCTTTCTGGCAGCCAATATCAATACGGACGAAAGCTATCTGAATTCGCTGAAAAGCGCCTTCGACAAGGTGAAAGAAACCAAACAATATAACCAGGTTCTGCACTTTTACAGCGCCAAGTTTAAGGACTGATGCCGGGCACTGGCGCAGCCCAGGGTTCCGACTCGCTTTGTATTCTCGCTCGCATCCTTTGAGGGATAGACAATGAAACGCATCACAAAGGTCTGATTTTTCAGGCCCCCTGGCGATGACACATTTGCCGTTCGTGGAAATCGATGATGAAATAACATACATTGTTATTTCATCATCGCAGCACGCGACAAGACGCCAAACCTCATCCGTTGTTAATGAAGTTAAAGGATTAAATTCAATGCCTGTGAAATATTTTTTATTTCTTTTGCTTTTAACCCCCATGCTGACTTACGGCGAGGGTCCTGAAAAAATGGTAATTTCATACACAGAACATCCCTCAATCATCCGGTATGTTTTGCCTCTGCTCGAAAAAGTGTATGTTCAGGCCGGGCTCGAGGCCAATTTCATTCCTATCCCCGCGAACCGTATCATTCAGCAGATAGAAAGCGGACAAAGCGACGGTGATGCGATCCAAGCGCAGGAAGTAATTGAACACTACGATAGGCTTATCAAGGTAGGGCCCCCGTTGATGACGGTGCGTTATGTCCTGCTTTGCCGCCAAGATGTGCGCTGTGAACAATCGGTGCTGTTCGATAAAAAAGCGACCCTGCTTGCAACCGATCAGGCTGCCCGTGTGATACAAAGCAAATTTCCCGAAGCCACTGACACGACCTTCTATCAGATCAACTATTTAGGGAAATTGCCCGAGTTGTTAAAGAACCATAGATTTGACTATGCCATTTATGTCATGTCCGCTGAATTACCCTTGCCGCAAAACTTGATGCATTTGACTATTCTTCCCCTGTTTGACTCCAAGGCCTATCACGTACTAAATAAAACACATGCAGCTATGGCCAAAACCGTCGGGATGGCGATAGAAAGGCAGTTGGCGCTCTGAAAAGAGCCCCAGAATACAAACGCCTATAAGGTCAACGCCAGCTCGGTTCCTTGCCTGATGGCGCGTTTGGCATCGAGCTCCGCCGCCACATCGGCGCCGCCGATCAGGTGAAGAGTCAATCCCTCCAGCTCATCGGCCAGGTCCCGCATCGGCTCCTGTCCGGCGCAAATGATCACGTTGTCGACGTCCAGCAACCGCGCCTCGCCGTTCACCGTGAGGTGCAGGCCCGCATCGTCAATTTTTTGGTATTCGCAGCCGGATAACATTTGCACGCCCTTTTTCAAAAGCCCCGCCTTGTGCACCCAACCGGAGGTCTTACCGAGTCCGGCACCGACCTTGCTGGTTTTGCGTTGCAACAGGAAGACTTCCCGCGGCGAGGAGGCATGCTCGGCGCACACACCTTCAATTCCTCCGCGCGCGTCGAGCGTCATATCCACTCCCCACTCCCTCATAAAGGCGGGAATATTCTGACTTGTGCTGTCACCTTGGTGGGTAAGATACTCGCTGATGTCGAAACCGATACCACCGGCACCTATCACCGCCACCCGTCTGCCGACGTTTGCACCCGCCATCACGTCGAGATAACTCAGCACCTTGGGATGGTGTATGCCTTCGATATCCGGGGTGCGAGGTTTGATCCCCGAGGCAAGAACGACTTCGTCAAACCCCTCTCGTTTCAGCATCTCGCCATCAACGCGGGTATTCAGTTTCACCTCAACGTCGGTGATCTCCAACTTGCGTCTGAAGTAGCGCAGGGTCTCGTAAAATTCTTCCTTGCCGGGAATACGTTTGGCGATATTGAACTGACCGCCGATTTCACTGCGCACATCAAACAGGGTCACCTTATGGCCGCGTTCCCTGGCGGTTGTAGCAAAGGCCAAACCCGCCGGTCCCGCGCCGACCACGGCTATGCGCTTCGGAGCGGTCGTCATTTCCAGTTTAAGTTCGGTCTCCCGCCCCGCGTAGGGGTTGACCAGACAGGTCGCCGCTTTACCCTCGAAAATATGATCCAGACAGGCCTGGTTGCAGCCGATACAGGTATTGATCTCAT
>JBNKEN010000486.1:0-10487 GCA_050288805.1 Pseudoalteromonas sp. | reverse complement strand
TGAGTTCTTAGCGTCGTTGTTGACATACCAACCGAACGGGATCTTACCGCCCTTAACCAGCATCTCCGCCATCAGCGCCGGCAGCGCCGCTTTATCGGCTGCCGCTTCGATGGCAGCCAGCTCACCCTTCAGCGGTGAAAGACCCAGCTTTTCAAGTGATTCGGTATTCATGTAGCTGTTATAGAAGGCACCCAGTTTGTACTCGTCGCTGCCAGGCTTGGCGTCTTTATTTGCCGCCGCCGCTTCGATCACGGTTTTCAGCGCTGCCTGAGAGTTGTCGTACAGTTGGGTAAAAGAGCCGTAATTAGATTTGTCGCCGGGGATTTCGGTTTTTTCCAACCATTGGCCGTTGACGTGATAATAGAAATCGTCCTGAGCGCGAACCGATTTGTCCATGTTCGCCAGTTCAATGCCTGAGCTTAATTCAACGGCCGCCGCTGCCACCTGAGGCTTGGCGTCGGCGTGAGTTTCAGTCTTCTCGCCGCAACCGGCAAGACCCAGGGCCAGGGCGATACTGGCCGCTGTTAAGGTTACTTTTTTCATCATTCTGTCCCAAAAACAAATATTGTTGTAATAATGACGTTAACACCCCATCATAAACTGCTTTAGAGACGACATAAAACCCTTAATGTAACAAATTATAACGGGCTGATTTTTAAAGCTTCATTTGTTGAAGATGGCTGATTATCTCAACATTCGCCGCAGGAAACGGGTAGTTTTGCAAATCTTGCACCGCAACCCAGCACCCCGGCTGCCCCTCGGCACCATGGGCTTCACCGCTGAATTGGTCCACCAGATAGATATCCAGCAATACTCGCTTGTCGCCGTAATCGTGGCTAATCTCCAGCATCGGCGAACAGCTTTTCACCTCGATACCTACCTCTTCGCGCAGTTCGCGGGTCAGCGCCTCGGGTACGGTTTCACCGCTTTCAACCTTGCCCCCGGGAAATTCCCAGAGCCCACCCTGATGGACCTCGTCGGGACGTTTGCAGATAAAGATTTGCTGCTCACGGCGGATCACACCGACCGCTACATGCACTTGTTTCATATGATTTTTCTCCAATAAAAAAGCGACGCTAAGGCCGCTTTTTATACCGCATGGTTCGCTTATTTCAGCTGACCATGGCATTGCTTGTATTTTTTACCCGAACCGCACGGACAAGGGTCGTTACGCCCCACCTTAGGTTCTGTGCGCTGCATCACGGTAGCGGCGGCAGGCGCCTCGCCACCGAGCTGCTCGGCTTCCGCGTGCTGGTATTCACGCGGCATTTCTTCGCTGCGTCTGTGTTGCTCTTCGACTTTCTCAACGTCCTCTTCGGCACGTACCTGTACCTTGCTCAGTACGCCGACAACGTCGATTTTGAGGTTTTCAAGCATTTCAGAGAAGAGTTCGAACGATTCACGCTTGTATTCCTGCTTAGGATTCTTTTGCGCATAACCACGCAGGTGAATACCCTGACGCAGGTGATCCATCGCTGCCAGGTGATCTTTCCAGTGCTGATCCAGGCTTTGCAGCATAATGGCCTTTTCGAACTGGCGCAGCACCTGGGCGCCGACCATTTCTTCCTTCTGCTTGTAGGCCTTTTCCGCTTCCTCGATGATGCGATCGCGGAGCTTTTCTTCGTACAGTTTGTTGTCATCCGCCAGCCATTGCTGGATCGGCAGATTAAGCAGGAAGTCGGCCTTCAGACGCTCTTCCAGGCCGCTGACATCCCACATTTCGGCCAGCGATTGCGGCGCAATGTACTGGTCGATGGTGTTGTTGATCACGTCGCTGCGGATAGCCTCGATGGTCTCGGAGATATCCCCTTCTTCCAGCAGTTCGTTGCGCTGGGCATACACCACGCGGCGCTGATCGTTGGCCACGTCATCGTATTCAAGCAGTTGCTTACGAATATCAAAGTTACGCGCTTCCACCTTACGCTGGGCGTTTTCGATGGCGCGGTTGACCCATGGGTGCTCGATGGCTTCACCACGTTGCATCCCCAATTTACGCATCATGGCCGTCATACGTTCGCCGGCGAAAATACGCATCAGGGCATCGTCCATCGAGAGGTAGAAACGGCTTGAACCCGCATCCCCCTGACGGCCCGAACGACCACGCAACTGGTTATCGATACGGCGTGATTCGTGACGCTCCGTACCTATGATGTGCAGACCGCCGGCGGCCAGCACCTCGTCGTGACGCTTCTGCCACGCCGTTTTGATCTCCTCGATTTGGGCTTCGCTGGGTTCTTCCAGGCGTGCAACCTCGGTTTGCCAGTTACCGCCCAACACGATATCCGTACCACGACCCGCCATGTTGGTGGCGATAGTGACTTTACCCGGCAGACCGGCATCGGCAACGATATCCGCTTCCTGGGCGTGGAACTTGGCGTTCAGTACGTTGTGCTGAATCTTTTCCTTGCGCAAATACTGCGACAGGTATTCCGAGCTCTCGATAGAGATGGTGCCCACCAGAACCGGTTGACCGCGCTTCTGGCAATCCTTGATGTCTTCCAGAATCGCTTCGTATTTTTCTTCCTGCGTCAGGTAAACCAGATCGGTTCTGTCGTCACGGATCATCGGCTTGTTGGTCGGGATAACAACCGTATCCAAGCCGTAAATTTGCTGAAATTCGAACGCTTCGGTATCGGCAGTACCCGTCATACCGGCCAGCGTATTGTACAGACGGAAATAGTTCTGGAAGGTAATGGACGCCAGGGTCTGGTTTTCGTTCTGGATGCGAACGCCTTCCTTCGCTTCCACCGCCTGGTGCAGGCCTTCCGACCAGCGACGTCCTTCCATGGTACGACCGGTGTGCTCGTCAACGATGATAACCTCGTTGTCTTTTACCACGTAGTCGACGTCTTTTTGATACAGCTTGTGGGCGCGCAGGGCGGCATAAACATGGCTCAGCAAGGTAATGTTTGCCGCCGAATAGAGCGAGTCGCCATCTTCGATAAGACCGCGTTCGGTCAGCATTTCCTCGACGCGGATCTGACCGCGCTCGGTCAGGTGCACCTGCTTGGCTTTTTCGTCAACGGTGAAGTCGCCGTCGCCTTCAACGCCTTCCTCGTCTTCCTTCTCCTGCTGGATCAGGTCGGGGACAATTTTGTTGATTTCACGGTACAGTTCGGAGCTGTCTTCGGCCGGACCGGAGATGATAAGCGGAGTACGGGCCTCATCGATGAGGATCGAATCCACCTCATCCACTACCGCGTAATTCAATTCGCGCTGAACCCGCTCGCTGACGCTGAACGCCATGTTGGCGCGCAGATAGTCGAAACCGAATTCATTGTTGGTACCGTAGGTGATATCCGCCTGATAGGCCGCACGCTTTTGCTGCGGCATCATGCCGGGAACGTTAACGCCCACGGTGAGGCCGAGGAATTCAAACAGCGGACGGTTGTATTCGGCGTCACGCTTTGCCAGGTAATCGTTCACGGTAATAACGTGAACGCCTTTGCCGGACAGACCATGCAGGTAGGCCGGCAGTGTGGCGGTCAGGGTTTTACCTTCACCGGTACGCATTTCCGCAATTCGGCCCTGGTGCAGCACCATACCACCGATCATCTGCACGTCGAAATGGCGCATGCCATACACACGCTTCGACGCCTCACGCACCACGGCAAACGCTTCCGGTAATATATCTTCCAGGCTTTGTCCCTGTTCAAAGCGGTCGCGGAACTCGGCCGTTTTGGCTTTCAGTTCCTCGTCACTCAAGGCTTCAAACTTAGGTTCCAGGGCTGTGATAAGTGCGACCGTCTTTCTTAAGTTTTTAATAGTGCGGTCATTGCGACTACCAAAAATCTTGGTAAATAAATTAGCTATCATGATAAAACCGTTACAATCTTTGTTTACCTGTCACAACCCGGGTTGCAACCGATCCGTTATATTCTCCGGCGTCCCGGCCTTGTTTAACCTGGACAGGGGTCGTAGATTCTCTCCGTTGCAGGGCAGACACGCGCTGAACCCTGACAAAAATTCGCCCTATGATACCAAACTCTGCGCAACAACAAACCGTTGTTGGCAAAAAAGCTGCAATTAACACAAGGTAATGTTAATAGGGTGATTCGCATTATTGCCGAAACAGAAATGGATATGGAGGCAAAACAGGCAAATTCAAGTAGAAAGATCCGCTGAACTAATTGTGCGCTCGGGCTATACTAGCGCCAATGACCTCATCCGGGCGGCAATCATGGCCAAAGACAGATTTGCACCGAAACAACTGAACGACATCATGGGCGATCTGGGCGGACGCCTGGCCTCGTATGCGAGCAAGAGTCAAAGCCTCGGAGAACACCAGGCGCTGCTCAACCAATGCGTCGGCTCGACACTGGCGCAAAAATGCCGCATCGGTAACTATCGCGACGGCACCTTAGTGGTTGAGGCGGCAAGCGCCACGGTCGCGATGAAGCTTAATTACATCAAAATGGATATTTTGTCGGCATTTCGCGCAGCTGGCATGGCAGAGCTCTGTCTGATCAAGATAGTCACCACACCACAGGCCGCCGGCGCCCTTGCACCGCGTAAACGCGAACAAAGCAAATCGGCGACCAAGCCGGGTCAGGGAATGAGCGAGCAAACCGCTGCCGCATTGGAAGAAGTGGCGGCCTCGGCTCCGCCGTCGCTGCAGGAGAAACTACGTAAACTGGCGCGCCATGGCCGACGAGGGACCAAAGCGTAGCTTTGCTGTACGAGGAGAGCGAGGCATGGATGCCGAGAGAACACAGCTTCAGGAATGAATATCCGAATACAAAAAAGACGCCTTTAGGCGTCTTTTTCAGCGTTTTTTCTTTCAGGCGTTGACCACTTCAAGGCCCGGTGCAGGCATGGATACAGGCTCATCGAAGGTCGCCCATTCCCAGGCCGATTCGGTCGCCATGATCTTGCGCAGCAGCTTGTTGTTCAGGTCGTGACCCGATTTATAGGCGCGCACCTTACCCAGAATGTTGTGGCCGGTCATAAACATGTCGCCGACACAGTCGAGGATCTTGTGTTTTACGAACTCATCGTCGTAACGCAGGCCGTTCGGATTCAATACCTTGAACTCGTCGAGTACCACCGCATTGTCCATGCTGCCGCCAAGCGCCAGGTTGTTGGCATGCATGTACTCGATGTCCTTCATAAAGCCGAAGGTACGGGCACGGCTTATTTCTTCGGTGAAGCTTTGCGCCGTGATATCCAGGCCGATACGCTGACGGCTTTCATTGATGGCCGGGTGATCGAACGCGATTTCGAAATCGATGTGGAAGCCATCGTACGGTTCGATCTCCGCCCATTTGTCGCCGTCTTCAACACGTACCTTTTCCTTGATACGGATAAAACGTTTCGCCACATT
Source organism: Pseudoalteromonas sp. (assembly GCA_050288805.1). Classification (GTDB taxonomy): domain Bacteria; phylum Pseudomonadota; class Gammaproteobacteria; order Enterobacterales; family Alteromonadaceae; genus Pseudoalteromonas. The sequence continues at coordinate 5,164 of JBNKEN010000486.1, read as the reverse complement.
CAGTTCCTGGATGCCGCCCTTTTGCAGCAGATAGATAAACGGCAATGCACTGCCGTCCATGATCGGCACTTCCGAGCTGTCCAGCTCGACGATCAGGTTATCTATCCCGAGCGCCGCCACCGCGGCGATCAGGTGTTCGGTGGTGGACAGGCGAACGCCGTCCTTGTTTGTCAAACAGGTACACAATTGCGTATCACCAACGGCTTCCGGTGTTGTTTCAAAATCCACAACTGGGCTCAGGTCGACGCGACGAAATACGATCCCGGTATTTGCGTTCGCAGGTCGGAGAGTAATAGAGACCTTTTCACCCTTGTGAAGTCCAACTCCAATAGCTTTGACTACTTCTGCAATCGTACGCTGTTTGATCATAGGCTTTCCACTCACTAAACATTTAAGGCGGCGGATTTTATCACAAATCCGTCCAGTTAACAAATCAGTTTATTTTTCGTACTAATCTGCCTGCTTGCGCAAAAACGCCGGAATATCAAAATAGTCGCCCGCTTCCGGTTTGGCCGGTGCCGGTTTGCTTTCCTGGCTTGTCACCGGAGCCGCATCAAGCGACGGTGTCGTGCTCGAGGTTTCCTGCACCTGAGCCGGTTCGCTGGTTTGCGCAGCAAAGCTGGGTACGAACATACCGCTGCTGGCCTGGCTGGTCGTGCCGCCGAAGTCAGAACCGGATACCTTCTTGAAACCGTTGTCCACGATACCGAACTGAGGACGACGATCGCCACCCAAACCGGTCGCAACCACGGTTACGCGCAGCTCTTCGGTCATTTCCGGATCGATCACCGCACCCACCACCACGGTGGCGTTTTCTGACGCCAGCGCCTTAACATGGTTACCGACGATTTCAAATTCCTCGATAGCAATGTCCATACCGGCGGTAATGTTGACCAGAATGCCCTTGGCGCCGGTCAGATCGACGTCTTCCAGCAGCGGGCTGGAAATTGCCGCTTCTGCCGCTTCCTGCGCACGATCCGGGCCGGTCGCAGAGGCGGTGCCCATCATCGCGGTGCCCATGGTCGACATAACCGTACGTACGTCGGCGAAGTCAACGTTGATAAGGCCCGAACGGGTGATAAGCTCTGCAATGCCCTGTACCGCGCCGTACAATACGTCGTTGGCCTTGGCGAATGCGTCGAGCAGGGTTGTGCCCTTACCCAGCACCTTCAGCAGCTTGTTGTTCGGAATGGTGATCAGCGAGTCGACCGTTTCGGCCAGTTCGGCGATACCCGAATCCGCTGCTGCCGCACGCTTCTTACCTTCAAAGTCGAACGGGCGGGTTACCACGGCAACCGTCAGTATGCCCATTTCTTTGGCCAGACGCGCAACCACGGGCGCTGCGCCCGTGCCCGTACCGCCGCCCATACCGGCAGCGATAAACACCATGTCAGCGCCTTCAAGCGCCGCTTTAATGGTGTCGGAATCTTCTTCTGCCGAGCTACGGCCCACTTCCGGGTTGGCTCCTGCCCCCAGGCCCGAGGTGATCTGTGTGCCCAGTTGCACCGTCTGGTCCGCCGACGATTTACGCAGAGCCTGCGCGTCGGTATTGGCCGCGATGAACTTAACACCTTCAATTTGTCGTTTCACCATGTGTTCAACGGCGTTACCGCCGCCACCGCCCACACCGATGACTTTAATGACAGCTTCTTCGCTGTGCTGTTCCATAATATCAAACATCTTTTACTCTCCGACTTGAGTATTAAAACTCCCCCTGGAACCACTTGGTTAAGCGGTTCCACCAACTTCCCTCATCGTCTGCCTTCGATTTCTGTGCATTGATCGACTGCATGGAACGTCCGTATTGTAACAAACCTACGGCCGTTGCATATGAGGGATCGTTCACATAATCGGTCAGCCCGGTTATCCCGATCGGGCTGCCGATCCGGACCGGCATCTGGAAAATGTCTTCCGCCACTTCCAGCGCACCGGTCATTTTGGCGGTACCGCCGGTTAACACCAGCCCCGCCGCAATTTGGTCTTCAAATCCCGAGCGGCGAATTTCTTCCATCGCCAGCTCGAATAATTCCCTGAAGCGCGGCTCAACCACTTCGCTCAGGGTATGGCGCGACATGATGCGCGCCGGACGCCCGCCTACGCTGGGCACCTCAATGGTTTCTTCCGTGCTCGCCATCTGGCTGCTGGCGCAGGCAAACTGCACCTTGATGGACTCGGCATGGGAAATCGGGGTGCGGAAAATCTTTGCGATATCCCCCGTCACCTGGTTGCCCGCCACCGGGATCACCGCGGAATGACGCAGCGCCCCGTTAATATAAATGGTGATGTCCATGGTGCCGCCGCCGATATCCAGCACAGCTACACCCAGTTCCTTTTCATCCTCGGTCAGCACCGAGTAGCACGAAGCCAGTGCGGTAAAAATAAGTTGGTCCACCTTAAGGCCGCAACGCTCGACACATTTTTCGATATTTTTCGCCATGTCGTTGGAACAGGTGATGATATGCGCCTTGGCTTCCATCCGCACGCCGCTCATGCCGAGGGGGTTTTTGATCCCTTCCTGCATGTCGATGCTGTATTCCTGCGGCAAGGCGTGCAGCATTTTACGTTCCGCCGAAATCGGCACGCTGCGCGCGATATGGATCACGTTGACTATGTCTTCTTCGGTGACCTCGGTGTTGTTGATAGCCACCACCCCGGTTTCGTTCTGGCATTGAATATGTTTGCCGGAAATGCCCAGGTATACCGAGCTGATACGGCAATCCGCCATCAGCTCAGCCTCGTCTACGGCACGACGGATCGACTCAGAGACCAGGTTGAGATCGTTGACGCCGCCCTTGTCCATTCCGTGCGACACCTGACGGCCGACCCCGACGATACTGAGTTGATTGTCTGCAGTGATCTCACCCACGGTGGCAACAACCTTCGAAGTGCCTACATCCAGTCCGATCACCAGGTTTCTTTCTGCTGACTTTGTCATGCCTTACTCTTTAGTTCCGTTTGTTGTTCCTGCAGCGGCTTGTAACTCACCGCAAGACCTGTATCGTATCTCAAATCCACCACGTCGATCCGCGCGTCTTCACGCTGGCTGATGGTCGGGTACAGATCGATAAAGCGCTGCACCCGTTTTCCCTTTTCGATTCGTCCCAAATTGAGACGAATGCCGTTATCTAACCACAACTGCCAGGCAAAACGCTCCGACAAGGCCAGGCTGTTCAGGGTCAGCTTGTTGACCGCAAACAGTTCGTGAAACTGCTTGAAGGTGCGCCAGGCCTCGCTTTCACTGCCTTCCGGGCCGTACAGCCGCGGCAGATCCGCTGGCAGCTCGTCGCTATGCGCCTGAAACACGTCGCCGTTCTGATTCAGCAGCAGGTCGTCGTTCCAATGGGCCACGGCCTGATGCTCCACCACGTACACCTGCAAGGTATCGGGCCACTGCTTGCGCACCGACGCGCTTGCCACCCAGGGCAAATCAGTAACCAGATGCTGCACCTGTTTGACATCAAGGTCGAAAAAGCTGTGCAGGTCCGCTTTTTTTATCGCCGCGATAATTTCCTTTTCGCTGGTATACCTGGGCTGACCCTGTACCTTGAGCTGTTTGAACTCGGCATTTTTGCCGTCCACCAGCCAGTCGCCGATATTCAATGCAATATGCGCCAGGCCTCCCACTACCAGCAGAAAAAAGGCAACACTGAACAGAAGCGGCCAGTTCAGTCGCTGTTTCAGGTTCCTTAACGCGGCAAAAAGAGGCTGCATATTATAAAGTTTGCTCCAAAATACCAACAACTAACTGCTCAAAACTTATTCCCCGCGCCTTGGCCGCCATGGGCACCAGGGATTTTTCCGTCATCCCGGGAACCGTGTTGACCTCAAGCAGGTAAAAATTCCCGGCTTCGTCGCGCATCGCATCGACCCGTCCCCAGCCGCTCGCGCCAACCAGAGTAAAGGCCTGCATCGCCATTTCCTGCAGCCCCGCCGCTTCCTCATCACTGAGGTCCGCCGGACAGAAATACTGGGTGGTGTTGGAATGATACTTGGCCTGGTAATCATAAAAATCATTCGGCGTAACCATTTCGATCACCGGCAGCGCCTGATCGTTAAGCACGGACACGGTAAATTCACGGCCTTCGATCCACTGCTCAACCAGCACTTGAGAATCGAATTTGAACGCATTTTCCAGCGCCGCCACCAGCTCGGCGCCGTTACGCGCTTCCGCCATGCCGATGCTTGAGCCCTCGTGAGACGGTTTCACCATCACATGGCCCAGTTCCTTCATCACGGCGTCGGCATCGAAACCCAAACCGGCGTCGATAACCACATAGGGCGCGGTGCTCAAGCCGGCGGTTTTAAACAGGTGCTTACAACGGATCTTGTCCATCGCCAGGGCCGACCCCAATACGCCGCTGCCGGTATAGGGCAGCCCCATAAATTCCAGTGCGCCCTGAATGGTGCCGTCTTCACCGCCGCGGCCGTGCAGCGCGATGAAAACCCGATCAACGCCCAGGGTTTTCAATTCCCACAGGTTTTGGCTTGCCGGGTCAAAGGCTATGGCGTCCACACCGGCATTTTGCAACGCGTTTAACACCGCTGCGCCCGACTTCAACGAGACTTCCCGTTCGGCGGAACTGCCGCCCATCAATACCGCCACTTTGCCAAACTGCTTGCTCATGGGTTCACCTGTTTTAACTTTTCAATCGATAATTCCGTGGCCGCCAGTGTTTTCACCAGCTGACCGATATTGCCTGCCCCCTGGGTCAGCACGATATCGTTGTCTGCCAATATGTCCGCCAGCACCGGCGCCAGTTCACCGGGTTCGGCGATATAAATAGGCTCCTTGCCGCGCTGGCGCAGACTGCGGCACAGGCTCTTGCTGTCGGCACCGACGATCGGCGCTTCACCGGCGGGGTAAACATCCAGCAACAACAGCTGATCGACCTCGGCCAGCACCTTGACGAAATCTTCGTAAAGGTCGCGGGTACGGGTATAACGATGCGGCTGGTACGCCATCACCAGGCGCTTGTCCGGCCAACCGGCGCGAATTGCGGCCACGGTGGCTGCGACCTCGGACGGATGGTGACCGTAGTCGTCGACCAGCATCACCTTGCCGCGCTCGTTCTCAAACTCACCGTACTGCTGGAAGCGACGCCCTATCCCTTCGAATTTCACCAGCGCGCTGAGAATCGCATGATCTGCAATACCCTCGTCCTTC
>JBNKEN010000485.1:0-5282 GCA_050288805.1 Pseudoalteromonas sp. | reverse complement strand
CAGATAGGTTGGTTCGGTTTACAGATTTAACTTCTCGTCTCGGCCAAGCCGGATTGGCAAGGCACTGGAACCAGGGTAAAACAAACGGTATAGCGTTTTTTACCCGGTTTCGGTGGTTGGCAGCGGTGGGCCTGTGTCAGTGGGTTGAATAAAAGCCCGTCACCGGCGTCCAGGTCATAAGCGAGAACGCTCGGGTCAAGTCCTGCTTGCGCCAACACGGGTGTCAGATCCTCCAGTCGTTTATCGTGCTCCAACGGCAAGGCGCCTTCGCGCCTCAGCACTTTCGTCCTTTGCGGATCTATGATCAGCGTATTGCCGCCGTGCTCTGCAACCGGGTTGAGGTAGACAAAAAGTTTTAAGGTGCCTGTGATACCGCCATCAAGGTGCCAGCGGGTGCTCGGATAATCGGAGAAGCCGTCGGAAGAACCTGCGCAGTCAACAACGTCGAAGGTCGGCCACATCACCTGAAACGCTGACTCGAAATAGGGTGCTATTTGAGCGTTGAGCTCGTTGCTGAAAACACGTTCCGAACAGGCATTTATGATTTCTTCGGCAATATCGCCCAGAGGGGAGGGGTGTGCACCGGATTGATAGCGGGCTATCAGGTTTTCACAGAATCGGCGGGGCAGCACACCGTCAATTTGTATGGCCGCGTTGTTGTTGAGTTGGCCAGCGTCCGTTTTTATATCCATAAGGTGTCCATTGATTGGGTAAAGGCTTGTTTACCTTCAGGGTCAGAAAATCGCGGATCCATGTTTTGAACCGCTCAGCCGTTACGAGTGAATATAATAATTCCTCTGTGAGAGCGATGAAGCCTAGCCCTGTCGGACAGGCAGAAAGCGGACTCCTCACAGATAAAACTTGTCTTTTCATCTTACCCTACCATAATAGTCGGCTATCAATTCTGCGTTTCGGGAATGCGGTGTAAATCCGCAACTGTACCCGCAACTGTAATCGCTTCGGCATAAGTCAGATACCGGCGCAGGCTTTTGTTGTTAACCACCCGTGAGCGGGAATACTCACAGGGCGACTTGCCGCGTTTGTGCGTGCTGGTTGTGCCTGGCCGTATTTCCTCAAGAAAGAGAGCCGCCTTGTCACACGTATCCTTGCCCCTGTTGCAGCTTGAACGCCTTTGCCTGACGCTTGGCGGTAAATCCGTGCTGGACGACATAGGTTTTACCGTCGAACCCGGACGCTTTATCGGCCTGCTCGGACCGAACGGCGCCGGTAAATCCAGCCTGCTGCGCTGCATCTACCGCTATTACTCACCCACCAGCGGCAACATCCGCTTCGGCGCCAAATCGCTTGAGGATTACCAGGCCGACGAATACGCCCGCCGGGTTGCCGTTGTTTTGCAGGAAAGCCCCGAACGCTTCGGCCTGACGGTGAAGGACGTGGTATCGCTTGGTCTGTTGCCGCATCAGCCGCTGCTGAGCGCTACCGCTCCCGAGGAGCGGGCCCGGGTCAGCGAGGCCCTTAATCGGGTGGGACTGGCAGACAAGGGCATGCAGGGCTTTGATACGCTCTCCGGCGGCGAAAAGCAAAGGGCGATGCTGGCCCGTGCCTTGGTGCAGCAGCCCGAATTGCTGATCCTCGACGAACCGACCAGCCATCTCGATATTCAGTACCAGATTAGGTTGATGCGCCTGGTTCGTTCCCTCGGCGTTACCGTGCTGGCTTCGTTTCACGATCTCAATCTGGCGGCTGCACTGTGCGATTCGCTGCTGGTGCTGAAGAACGGCCGCCTGGTCGCCCACGGTGCGCCGGGGGAGGTTTTAACCGCGCCGTTACTGCATCGGGTGTTCGGCGTCGAGGCGGACGTGGTAACGGATGAACGCGGGGTGCCCTATATACGCTACGGTTACGGAGACTGTGATGTTTAATTCGCGTCCCCGTCTTGTCGCATGGAGCTGTATGTTGCTGGCCCTTTTAACGCTGCTCGCCGGACTGAAAATCGGCGCGCTGCCGCTTTCCTGGCAGGCGTTCGGCAATGCGCTTGTCGACAGCGATTCGCTGGCCGGGCGAATTGTCTGGCAGCTCAGGATGCCGCGTACCCTGCTGGCGTTTCTGGCCGGCAGCGGGCTGGCGTTGGCGGGGCAGATACTGCAGACGGTGACCCGTAATCCGCTGGCCGATCCTTACCTGTTCGGCATTTCTTCCGGCGCATCGTTCGGCGTGGTGTTGCTGTTGGTGCTGGGCGGCGGTGCTTCTGCTTTCGGGCTGCCCGTTGCGGCCTTCGGCGGCAGCCTGCTGGCGATCTTGATGCTGCTGATGATTGCCGGAAAGCGCGTCAGCATGCAGGTTGAAACCCTGCTGCTTGCAGGCGTTGCGCTGTCGTTTTTTTTCAGCGCCCTGACAAGCCTGCTGCTTTATCACAGCGATCCGCAGGCGGTGACCGCGATCCTGTTCTGGACCCTGGGCAGCTTTTCCCGCGCTTCTTGGCACGATTTGGCTCTGGCGGCCCCGGTGGTTATGCTCGGGCTTGGCTGGATGTTGCTGCAACGGCGCAGGCTCAATGCCCTGTTGCTCGGTGACGAGGCGGCGACAACCTTAGGGGTGCCGGTGGCGGCATTTCGGGTGCGGATGCTGGTGCTCAGCTCCTTACTGACCGCGGTGCTGGTGGCGGTGTGCGGCGGCATCGGTTTCGTCGGCCTGATGATCCCCCATCTGGTGCGGTTTTTTGTCTCCCAGGGCGCCGCCTCGGGACCCGTGGTGACGGCGCTTACGGGAGGACTTTTTATGGTGTGGGTGGATATTCTTGCCCGCAGCCTTTTCAACAATCAGGAACTGCCGGTGGGGGTGATCACCGCCATGCTGGGCAGCCTGTTTTTTCTATTACTGCTTTACTGGCGCAGGCGTGCCGGGGAAGTCAGGTAAAACGCGTTCAGGTGTTGAGGTGAGCGAAAATGACAGAACGGCATGACGACAGACATAAAACGCGGCAGCAAAAGCTAAAGACCGAGGTCGATGGCAGGATCGCAGCGGCTACGCAGGAAAAGGGCATACTTCAGGTGATCACCGGCAACGGCAAGGGTAAGTCGACGTCGGGTTTCGGCACAGTAGCGCGCTGTGTCGGCCACGGCATGAGAGCGGCGGTAGCGCAGTTTATCAAGGGTCAGTGGGAGTGCGGTGAACGCAATCTGCTGCAATCCGTCGGCGTGCCTTTTTGCGTGATGGAAACGGGCTTTACCTGGGAAACCCAGAACCGCGAAAGCGACACGGCGGCAGCGCAGGAAACCTGGCAGGCGGCGAAAAAATGGCTGGCGGACCCGGCCGTCGATCTGGTGCTGCTCGATGAACTCACCTACATGGTCAGTTACGGCTATATTGCCCTCGATGAGGTGGTGGAGGCGTTAAAAAGCCGTCCGCCGATGCAATCGGTGATCATTACCGGCAGAGGGGCGCACCGCGAACTGATAGCGCTGGCCGACACAGTCAGCGAGGTGCGCAACGTCAAGCATGCCTTCGATGCGGGCGTAAAAGCGCAAAAGGGGTTCGATTACTGATGCGCGCGATGTTTTTTGTACTGTTTTTGGTTGTTTGCGGCGGGGCGCAGGCCAAGCGCATTGTGGCGCTGTCGCCGCATCTGGTGGAGAACCTCTACGTTATCGGCGCCGGGGAGCAACTGGTGGGCACCCTGGAGCATGCCGACTATCCCGAGGAAGCGAAAGCGGTGCCGCGTATCGGCGGTTATTACGGGGTGCAGATGGAAAAGCTGCTGGCGCTCAAACCGGATCTGGTGCTGGTCTGGCAGGGTGGCAACAGGGCGGAAGATATCGCCAAGATGCGCGAGCTGGGTCTTAAGGTGGTGCTCAGTAAAACCGAGCGCATTGAAGAGCTGCCGGATCAACTGCGCGAACTGGGGCGTCTCACCGGTCGTCGCGCCCGCGCCGAACAGGTGGCCGCACATGTAGAGCAGAGATTGCAGGCGTTACGGCAGCGGTATCAGGACGCCGAGCCGCTCGACGTCTTCTATCAGCTGTGGCCGGATCCCATGATGACAGTGGGTAAAAATACCCTGATCAGCCGGCTTGTCGAAATCTGCGGCGGTCGCAACGTATTTGCAGACAGTGCCACGGATTATCCCCAGATCAGCATGGAAAACCTGATGGCGGCGGCGCCGCAAGCGGTGGTGATCCCCGACGAGCAGTCCGGGGAGAGCGAGGCTAAATTCCCTTGGGCTGCCTGGCCCGATATTCCTGCGGTGAAGAGCGGCAACCTGATCCATGTTAACGGGGATCTGCTGCACCGATTCAGTCCGCGCCTGCTCGACGGGCTTGAAGAGCTGTGCCGAAAAATGGATACCGCCCGTCGGGACGTTGTGAAAAAGATCCCTGTAAAAACAAGTAGGTAATCCAGTAACCCGTTTAGCTCTCTTGCATTAAATTACGCCTCAAATATACTGTATTTATATACAGTATATTTGAGGCGATTTTATGAATACGCTGCTGCAGGATCTGGAAGAAAAGCGCCTTATCTGGCATGCGGGCGAAGCAAGAACGGCAGAAACAAGCTGGCTGGCAACCGGTTTTTCCGAGCTCGACGGTCTGTTCGGCGGTTGGCCTGAAAATGGGGTCATCGCACTCCACGGCGAATCGGGCTGCGGTGAATTACGTTTGCTGAATAACTTGTTTAACGCCCTGTCCGAAGACGAGCTGCTGGTGTTTATCAATCCACCCTTTATACCCAACGCCGCCTGGTTGGCTGCGCAGGGGCTGGATCTTTCCCGCATTCTGGTGTTGCCCGATTTACCCCGAGCCGAGGCGCTGTGGGCGGCGGAGCAGTGTCTGAAAAGCGGGGTATGCGGTCAGGTTTTATTCTGGTGCAATGCGCTTTCGGTGGCTCAGTTGAAGCGTTTCAACCTGGCCTGCGAGAAAGCCGATAGCCGCCTTGTGTTATTGCGTCCGGCGCTGAATACCGCCTTGTCTTTGCCGGTGGCGCTGAGTTTGTCGCTGCAAGCTGAAAAGCAGGGGTTGCGGGTGCGGGTGCTGAAGCAGCAAGGGTGCTTTAAACGGGGCCAGACATGGCTTGCCAACGAACGGTTGTGGCCGGAGCTGATGTTCTCCCGCACAACGCCTCAACAAAACGACTCTTCTTTGCGGCTGGTGAACTGAATGCGTTGGCTCGCGGTGCATTTTCCGGCGCTGCAGTTGCAGCGCCAGAAGGCCGATGCCTCGGTACCCCGGGTGCTGTTGCATAAAGAACGGGTTTACCAGCTTAACCAAGCCGCGAGTGATGCGGGCCTGAGTGCAGGCATAGGGCTGGCGAGCGCGGTTGCTCTG
>JBNKEN010000484.1:0-7454 GCA_050288805.1 Pseudoalteromonas sp. | reverse complement strand
TAGATGCGCTGGTGCACAAAGCAAAACAGGTATGCGATAACAAGGGGGTGCGCTTTACACCGATCCGTGAAAAAGTGTTTCGCCTGCTTGCCGCAACGGAAGGCGGAATAGGCGCCTATGATCTGCTTGAGCAGCTCAAGGTCACCGAAACAACGGCCAAACCGGCCACCGTATACCGTGCGCTCGATTTTCTCTCCGAGTTGGGCTTTATACACAAGATCGAAAGCAATAATGCGTTTATGCTGTGCCAACATTTCGATCATATTCACCCGGTTCAGCTGCTTATTTGCGATCGGTGCGGATTCGTCGATGAGCTGCATTCCAACGTGATTTCACACGAATTGAATAATCTGGCCGGGGAACGCGGGTTTACCGTGAGCGGTCAGACCATAGAAGCGCACGGTATTTGCAACCGCTGCCACTGATAAGTTTATTTTGTCTTCGGACCAGGACATAACGAGGGAACAAAACCAATGAATGTTGAATTCATCAACCCTTTTCTATCATCCCTGATGAATGTATTGAAAACCATGGCTCAGACCGAGCTGACTCCCGGCAAACCCAGTCTCAAAAAAGGTGAGATGGCGCAAGGCGACGTGTCGGGCCTTATCGGCATGGTCGGGCCGCAGACCAAGGGCTCTTTCTCCATTACCTTCGACGAGAGCCTGGCGCTGACGATCATGGAACGCATGTTGGGCGAGCGCCCGGATCGCATCAATGAGGATGTTACCGACATGGTGGGCGAGATCACCAATATGGTCACCGGCGGCGCAAAAAACCTGCTGGGTGAAAAAGGCTATGAATTCGATATGGCCACACCCGTGGTGGTATCCGGCAAGGGCCATACCATTACCCATATGTGCGACGGCCCGAAAATGATCATGCCCTTCACCTCCGACGCCGGCAACGCCAACATCGAAGTGAGCTTTGACAAGACATGAGCTGGCTGCAAAAAGCCATCACCTTGAAGCCGCGCTCCCGCGGCTTTCACCTGATAGACAATGAAATACTGGAGCAACTGCCGGAGCTCGCACGCTACCGCATCGGCCTGGCGCACCTGTTTATCCAGCACACCTCCGCCAGCCTGACCATCAACGAAAATGCCGATCCCACGGTGCGAATGGACATGGAGAGCCACTTCAACCAATTTGTGCCGGAGCGCCAACCCTATTACCGCCACGATTACGAGGGCGACGACGACATGCCCGCGCATATCAAATCGAGCACCCTGGGCTGCGAACTCTCGATTCCGATTAAGGACGGTCGCCTGCTACTCGGCACCTGGCAAGGGATCTATTTAGGAGAGCACAGGGACCACGGCGGCGCGCGCCGCATCGTGGTGACCCTGCAAGGGAACTGCGATTAACGGTACTGGTATTCCACCCGCGGGGTGATATTACACAGCAGTTCGTAGGGAATGGTGTCGGCGTAGCGGGCAATCTCTTCAACCGCCAGTTCCGGCCCCCACATGATCACCTCGTCGCCGAGGGCGACATCGGCGGGATTGTTTCCCAGGTCGACCGTGATCATATCCATGGAAACCCGACCGACGATGGGATAGCGCTGTTTGCCTATCACCACCGGCGTGCCGTTTTCCGCATGGCGCGGATAGCCGTCACCGTAACCCATGGCGACCACGGCGATGGTGCTGTCTTTGGCGCAGCAGTAATGACCGCCGTACCCTATGCACTCACCGGCCTTGACCTCACGAATGGCGATGACCCGGGTTTTAAGCCTCATCACGGGACGAAAATCATGTTCTGCGGCGCTGTCGCCCGACATCGGCGAGACCCCGTAGAGCAACAGCCCCGGACGGATCCAGTCGCCATGACTTTGCGGCCAGGCCAGGATCCCGGCGGAATTGGCCAGGCACAAGGGCTCGCTCTTATCGCCGACCAGCTGGTTGAAAAGCGCGATCTGCTGCGCCGTTTTGTCGCTTTGTACGTCGTCGGCACAGGAAAAATGGGTCATTAACCTGACTTCATTTCGCGCGTTGGGGCAGGCCTTAAGACGACGGTAAAACTCGTCAAAACGGCTCGGATACACCCCCAAACGATGCATGCCGGTATCGACCTTGAGCCAGGTCGCTACCTCGCCATCCAGTTCGGCACGCTCCAGCGCACTGAGCTGCGCCTCGTCGTGGATCACGGTCTGGAAATTGTTGGCGAGAATAATCGGCAGATCCTGAGGCTCGAAAAACCCCTCCAGCAACACGATCGGCTTAGTCACCCCGCCGGCGCGCAGCGCCAGGGCTTCGTCGATGCGCGCCACGGCAAAGGCATCGGCATCGGCAAGCCGTTTCGCAATCGCAACCAGGCCATGACCGTAGGCGTTGGCCTTGAGCACCGCCATCACCTTACTGGCGGGCGCCAGCTGTTTGATGCGATTCAGGTTATGGCTGAGTGCGGAAAAATCTATTTCGGCGATGGCAAGACGCATCAGTATTCGTCATCCATCGCAGGTCCGGCGTAGTTATCGAAACGCGAGAACTGGCCCTGGAAGGTCAAGCGTATCTTACCGATGGGACCGTTACGTTGCTTACCGATAATGATTTCCGCCGTGCCCTTGTCGGGGCTGTCGTCGTTATAGACCTCGTCACGATAGATGAACATGATAAGGTCGGCATCCTGCTCGATAGAGCCCGATTCACGTAGATCCGAGTTAACCGGGCGCTTGTCGGCCCGTTGTTCCAGCGTACGGTTCAGCTGCGACAGGGCGATAACCGGGCATTCAAGTTCTTTTGCCAGCGCCTTCAACGAGCGCGAAATCTCGGCGATTTCCAACGTCCGGTTATCCGACAGGCTGGGCACCCGCATCAGCTGGAGGTAATCCACCATCACCATGCTGATACCACCATGATCCCGCGCCACCCGACGCGCCCTTGAGCGCACATCGGTAGGGGTCAGGCCGGATGCATCGTCGATATACATTTTGCCCTTTTCGATCAGCAGCCCCATGGTAGAGGAAAGCCGCGCCCAGTCGTCATCGTCCAGCTGGCCGGTTCGTACCTTGGTCTGGTTGATACGGCCGAGCGACGCCAGCATACGCATCATGATCTGTTCCGAGGGCATCTCCAGCGAGAAAATCAGCACCGGCTTATCCCGCGTCATGGCCGCATGCTCGGCGAGGTTCATGGCAAAGGTGGTTTTACCCATCGACGGACGCGCCGCAACGATAATCAGATCCGATGGTTGCAGGCCTGCTGTCATCTTGTCGAGATCCGAATACCCGGTGCTGACACCGGTCACGCCGTCCTGCGGCGACTGGTACAGCTCCTCGATCTTGTCGACGGTTTTTTCCAAAATGGCGTGAATATTTTGCGGGCCCTCGGTGCTCTTGGTTCGCTGTTCGGCGATCTTGAACACCTTGCTCTCGGCCAAATCCAGCAGCTCATGACTACCTCGCCCTTCCGGGTTAAAACCGGCTTCGGCGATTTCGTTGGCGACGCTTATCATCTCGCGGACCACCGCCCGCTCGCGCACGATGTTGGCATAGGCGGAAATATTCGCGGCACTCGGGGTGTTCTTGGCGATTTCCCCGAGATAGGCAAACCCGCCGACGCTGTCGAGCTGGTTATTCTTTTCCAGGGTTTCCGAAATGGTGATGAGATCGATCGGCTGGCCGTTTTCAACCAGCTTTTCCATGGCTTGAAAGATCAGCTTATGGGTGCGGGTATAAAAATCCTGCGCCACCACCTGCTCGGCCACCCTGTCGAATGCCTCGTTATCCAGCATCAGGCCGCCGAGGACGGACTGTTCCGCTTCGATTGAATGGGGAGGGACTTTCAGGCTTTCAACCTGCTTATCTGATTTTGCCATGAGCTCACATACGGGAAATACACTAACTCGCTATTCTATCGACTTGGCCGGACAGTGAAAATAGCCGGGGCAAATTTCTTTCGCCGAGGGTCGCCGTGCAGATTAAGTCGTGAAGGGCAATAAACGAAAAAGGCCGCCCGGCGGCGGCCCTAAAACTTAGTTCGTTTTCAGGCGGATACGCCCGCTGATGGTGTCTATTTCAACGTCGGCATCGCCTTGTCCGCTGGTGAACTTCAGTGACGAAGACGGGCCATATTTGGCCTTCGACGCCTTGTCGTTGGTAATGTCGTTGATAATTTTACCGCCGGCATGGGCCTCGATTTCAAAACGGGCAGAAACCCCCGACGGGAACACGATATCGGCATCGCCGCTGACCGATTCGATATTGATGCGGGCATTGTCGGCCAGTTCCGCCACCTTAATGTCCATCTCACCGTTTACCGTATTGATGCCGAGGAACTTCAGGCGAGCCATCTCGAAATTGATGTCTCCGTTAACGTTTTCCAGCTTCACGTCTTCCGCCTCGGTTTTCGAGCGAATATCGCCGTTCACCGCCTCGAAGCGCAACACGCCCTTGGAATCCGTGTCGCGGATGTCGCCGTTGACGGTTTCGTATTTGATACGGCCTTCCAGGTCTTTTGCAACCACGTCCCCGTTCACGGTTTCAAAGCGCAGCTCGCCCGACAGCTTTTTCACGTCGATGTCGCCGTTGACGGTTTCGATGCTGACCCCGCCCTTGAGGTTTTCGGCCGTCACATCCACGGTTACCCCTTCAAATGCCAAGGCGCTGGCGGCCGGCATATAGATGGTCAGCTTGGAGCCGTCGTCCTTGTCGCCGTTGCGCAGGCGCTTGGGCGTTTTAACCCTGAACTCGGTGCGATCGCCGTGAGTTTCCAGTTTATATCCGGTTGCCTTGTCGTCCAGCTCGCCGCTGATCTTAAGCTGGGCCTTGTCCCAGGCCAGGATCTTCACGTCACCGCGCTGGTTTTCGATATAAATTTTACCGTCGGCCGCCACGTCGACCAGTTCGTCAATTTTCTCTCCGGCCATCACCAAACAAGGTGCCAACGCCGCTGCGGTTAGTAGTAGTCTCATCATGTCATTCTCCTAAATTTGTTGCCATGCAGGCTGGTGAACCTTATTGATCAAGTCCAGCTGCTGTTGATAAATCTGTGCCAGCATTTTTAACAGCGCCGGATTTTCCGGTTCGTTTTCCAGCGCCTGTTTAATCGCTTTCTCGGCCACTTCAAGCTCGGCCAGTTGCTGCTGCCAATTGTCGGTCAGGGCCGGCTGAGATTGGTATTGCACCAGCAGGCCTTGTTTTTGCTGTTCAAAATACCGGTTCATTGCCTGAAGCGGATCCTGCCCTTGCGGCGCGGCGGTATAAAGCCGAATGCCGACCAAGGCGGCCACGGTACAGGCCGCAATGGCGCTCCAGGCCGCCACGGGACGAGCCGCTTCTTTTTTAGGTTGGGCCAGCGCCTTCTCGATACCGGGCCAGAGATCCCGTTGCGGAGCCAGCTCGTCGCGACTCTGTTCAAGCTGTTGATTTAAAAAGCTGTCGAAATCTTGCTTACTCATTTTCAAACCACTCCTTAAGTAGATTACGCGCCCTGTGGTATTGCGCCTTACTGCTTCCCACCGCCATTCCCAACATATTCGCGATTTCCTCGTGCCGGTAACCCTCGATGGCATGCAGCACAAATACCATACGAGCCCGTTCGGGAAGACGCAGCACCAGCTTGTCTAGGCCGTTCAGACCCTGGCAATCGCTGACCGCCTGCTCCGACATACCGTCGTCCTCGAAACTCACCACCTTTTGCAGCCAGTTTTTCTGCTTGCGCAGGTAGCTGATGGCAATGTTGCTGGTCACGCTGTGCAGCCAGGTCGAGAACTGCGACTGACCGTCGAAGCTCGCCAGCTTATGCCACAGCTGGACGAACACCTCCTGGGTCGCATCTTCTGCGTGTTCCCTATCGGCCAGCAGGCGAAAGCACAGCGCATAAACGCGTTTCACATGCATCTGGTACAGCCCCTGGAACGCCTGCCTGTCGCCTCCCTTGGTGCGCTCGATCAGCACGGCTTCCTGTTCTTTGGCGAAGGTCTGCTCCGCGTTTATCAACATCCGTGAATCATCCTGTTGTATCACTTTGATTGAATTACTGTATTAGACGCGTCGATGAAGGGAAAGGGTTTAAAGGGAAAATAAAAATATTTTTCTTCGATAAAATAGTGGGTTAATTGGCGGGAGCCCGGTGTTTGGGGAAAATGAGGCTTAACTATACAAAGGGCGTGGGGAGGAGTAGGTTATAGGATATAACAACCTTGAAAGGTTGCATTAATCAAGTGTTAGTGAATGAAGTTATGCATCAACCTATGTTTATTAATAAGGCGAGACTTTCGCCCGCATCCCTGCGGGCAGATTACTCATCAAGTATTGATTTTCGGGTGCAATGCAAGGGGAAGAACCCCGCCTGTGAGTTCTGAGTTTATTTCAGCGAATGAGTTGTTTGAAACAAACTCGGTTGTATCAGCACGTTTCGTCTCCCTCATCACACCTGAAAGCGTAGCGCCTATGAGTCATGGCGCGCATGGATGCGCGACAAGCCTTGACAGGGCCAGGGATGGCCCTTCCACGGCGATGACGTTCACATTGGCGCTATGCTTGAAGATTTAGTGTGATGCCGGGAGTGCGGGGGGAGTCCAGAGGGGGCATCGCATTTATGCCCCCTTTGGGTGCCGTCGCCACCGCGACAAAATGCGTATTTCGCGAACAGAGTTGTAGGTTTAATGGATCTGAAAAACAAAAAAGCCGCACCTAAAAAGGTGCGGCTTTTTCAAGCTAATCTGACGATTAAGCTTCAGCGATAACAACAACCTTGATGGTTGCAGTTACGTCTGAGTGTACCTGGATAGCTACGTCGAACTCGCCAGTCTCACGGATAGTACCTAGAGGCAGACGAACTTCTGCTTTAGATACTTCAACACCAACGGCTGAGATAGCGTCAGCGATGTCGCGAGTACCGATAGAACCGAACAGCTTACCTTCGTCACCGGCTTTAGAAACCAGAGTAACTTCAGCAAGAGCAGCCAGCTTCTCAGCACGTGCTTGAGCAGCAGTCAGCTCTTCAGCGATTTTCGCTTCAAGCTCGGCGCGACGCGCTTCAAAAGTTTCGATGTTAGCGTTAGTTGCAGGAACTGCCTTGCCCTTAGGGAAAAGGAAGTTACGAGCGTAGCCCGCTTTAACTGCAACCTGGTCACCCAGGTTACCCAGGTTGGCGATCTTGTCTAGTAGAATGATTTCCATCTTTGCTACCTCTTAAATTACGCCAACGATTACTTGTGTGAATCAGTATATGGAAGCAACGCTAGGAAGCGCGCACGCTTGATAGCAGTTGACAACTGACGCTGATATTTAGCGCTAGTTCCAGTGATACGGCTAGGTACAATTTTACCACTTTCATTGATGTAATTTTTCAACATAGCGATGTCTTTGTAATCGATCTCAACAACACCTTCGGCTGAAAAACGGCAAAATTTACGACGTCTAAAAAAACGAGCCATTATCTGTCTCCTTATTCTTGTTCTTCAGCAGATGCATCTGCTGTAGCTTCTGATCTGTCTTCACGCTTTTCA
>JBNKEN010000483.1:0-4547 GCA_050288805.1 Pseudoalteromonas sp. | reverse complement strand
GACAACTATGGCTTCACCGGTAAGGGCGGTGTGGTAGCCGTGCTGGATTCAGGTATCGACGCAACGCACCCGGATCTGACCTTAGGTGAAAAAACCATTCAAAACGTTAAGTTGGTAGGCGATCTGGATTTGGCCGGCGGTGTGCGGGCCAATCTGGAAGGTGTGCCCAACTCGGATACTTCATCGGGTCACGGAAGTCACGTTGCCGGTACGGTAGGCGGAACCGGTGCTGCGTCGGCGGATGATCCGGTTCGCCCGAACCTGCACGCGGGTATTGCACCGGATGCTCAGCTTGTTGGTCTTGGCGCCGGCGAAGCGATTTCGATTCTGTATTCTTTGCAGGGATTCGATTACGCCCTAGCTAATCAGGAAAAATACGGCATTGACGTTATCACCAACAGCTGGGGCAGCGGTGCTGGCAGCGATTTTGATCCCAACAACCCGGTCAACCAGGCCTCATTCGAAGCCTATAAGCGCGGTATGATAGTCACATTTGCCGCAGGTAACGATGGCCCGGGTAACAACACCCTGAACGTTTACGGCGTTGCGCCTTGGGTAATCGATGTGGCTGCGGGCACGCGGGACAGACATCTGGCTGATTTTTCCAGCCGCGGCGTGCCGGGGGATGAAATCAAGACACCGGATATAACCGCACCTGGTTCGACCATTTACTCGACCCGCGCCCTGAACACCCCGTTACCGGCACTGGGGCCCGTGATTGATTACGATAACCCCGATTATCACCTGTACTATGCCACCATGAGCGGAACGTCAATGGCGACGCCGTTCGTTGCCGGTGCCGCAACCGTTATCCTGGAAGCGAACCCGGATCTGTCGCCGGATCAGGTGGATGAAATCCTCAAGGCCAGCGCCGATGATATGTTTGATGCGGCAGGAAACCAATACCAGCCCCATGAGGTCGGTGCCGGGCACATCAATGTGAAGAAGGCGGTGGAACTGGCGCTGGTCACCGAAGGCAGAATGCGGGCATTCCTTGAGGGGGATACCAAATATGCCAGCGACGGCAGCTGGAACCAGGCCGACAACAGCAATACATTGGTTCGTTATGCGGGTCATTGGAGTGAGGTTGAATCGTCCGAGGCATTCGGGGGAACCGTAGCCAAGGCGAGCGGAGCGGGGAATATCATGTATGCCGGGTTTCGCGGAGACCGAATCAAACTTCACTTTGCTTCGGCGAAAGGCAGCACTGCGAAAATAATGGTCGACGGCAAGCCGTTTAAAACCGTCAGCCTGCACGGTGACGGAGAGGACATGACGGTCAGTATCGGCGGACTGGAAGATGGCGGTCATGTACTTGAAGTACGCACCCTGTCTGGTCAGGTATCCTTTGATCGATTTGAAATCGACGGCGAATTGACCGAACAGAGCGTGATTTATAACACGGTGACCATGGAAGCGATCGAAGGAAGCATGGGACCTTCTGCCAGTGTGGATGCGCTCGGCACAGGCATAGATCCGGTATACACAGTCAACGAGCACCGCGTGACGGTTAGCGACAATGTTGTGGCGATGCGCGCCGTGCTAAGTTGGGAACCGACGGCGGATCTTGATTTTGCGCTGACGGATGCGGAGGGCAACGAAATCACCTCTGCGGCGACGTTAGAAAACCCGGAAGTGATTCAGCTCGATATCACTCGAGGCGGTGATTACGTGTTCCAGGTCAAGGGATACACTGCGGCGCTGGCAAACTACCGCATTGACTGGGAAGTGATCGAAGCCCATTAAAATTACTTGCTCCCAAGCGCTGGACAGGCATTTGCCTGTCCTTTTTGTTTTTATGTCCCACAACGACAGGCATGTTATTGAATTTATCGGAATTAAGGCTATAGCTATATAAGAACAATGGGTTTTACGTTGCGGGAACCTTGGACCTTATGGCTTGGAAAAACAGGGTTGTGTCGATGCGCAGGGAAAAGCAATCTGATGACGGCAGGACGTTGTCGATGCACCGAAAGTTGAGCATTCTGGCCGGATTATTTATCGCCAGCGCGCTGGTGATGTTTGTCATGGTGTACTTTTCTGTCACTTCATTAGACAGCATTCGGGCCTATGTACGCGGGGAAAACCTCTGGGCCAAGGCACAAAAAGATGCCGTGTTTACGCTTTACCAATACAGCGTCACGGGTAAGAAGCATTATTATGAAGAGTTCAGGCACAGCCTGATGATCAATCTCGGCGATCGCCGAGCCAGGGAAGCGTTATCGGCAACCGAGCCAGATAGCGAACTTGCCAGGATAGGGTTTCTCGAAGGTGGTAACCATCCGGAAGATGTGCCCGGATTGATCAGCTTTTTTATTCGTTTTCAACGCGTCGAATACATGGCGCAGGCCATCGCTATCTGGGCGCGTGCGGATGAGAAAATAGCGCAGCTGCTGGTGCTGGGGGACCGTATTGACAAAGCCCTGGCTGCAGGCCTTGATAGAGACATACTTCGTTATCAGATGCAGCTCGACACCTTGTCGAGTGCTTTGCAGCAGGAGGAAATCGCGTTTTCCTCCGTATTGGGGGAAGCCGCCCGGTGGATCAAGGGCTGGCTGCTGGTCGCCAATTTAGTCTTGTTACTGGCTCTGCTCGGGATCATTTTGCTGGTGGCCAGGCGAATGGGGCGACAGCTGAAACACACCGAATCGGCGCTCAGAATGAGCGATAATCGCTACAGCAGCCTGGTGGAATCGAACCTTATCGGCATCATGGAGTGGAATCTGGATGGCCAGATCCTGTTTGCCAACCAAAAATTTCTCGATACAGTCGGGTATACCCCGCGCGATGTGAAATCGGGGCAACTGAACTGGCGTGAGCTCACCCCCGCCGACCAGATGCCCGGCGATCAAGCCGCGGTGCAAGAAATCAGGCAATATGGCATGTGTGCGCCGTATGAAAAGGAATATTTTCATCGCGACGGCCATCGGGTCCCGGTTTATCTTGGGGCTGTGCTGCTTTATGGCGAGCGGGAAACCGGGATTGGCTTCGTTGTTGACCAGACCGACAAAAAGCGTTTGGAGAATGAACTGAGTCTGTCAGCGGTCGTGATGGAAAACAGTCAGGACGGCATCATTATTCTGGATGCACAGCGACACATAGTCAAAGTCAATAAAGCCATAGGCCGCCTGTTGGGTCGTGACGAAAGAGCGCTGATAGGACGCAGCGTTTGCGAGTTATATTCCTGCAACAGTCAGGCCCTTACAGCGCAGATCGACGGCGCCTTTTTCAGCAACGACAATTGGCAGGGGGACGTCGATTTCCTGCTGAGCTCAGGTGAGAAGCATCCTGTCCGTATGGGGGTCAGTGTGGTAAGCGGAGATCATCTGCGGTTCGCCCATTACGTGGTGATGGTCAGCGATATCCGAGAGCGTAAGGTGAAGGAGGCAAGGCTCGAGCGTCGTGCCAGCCATGATCCGCTGACCGGTTTGGCCAACCGTTCACTGTATTCCGCTATTCTTGATAAGGCTATTTACCGCGCCCAGGAAAATAACGTGCATTGCGGCGTTATCTATTTAGATCTCGATGATTTTAAACCCATTAACGACAACTTCGGGCATGAAACCGGCGATAAACTGTTGCAGCGGGTAGCGAGCCGGATCAGCGGCCTGATGCGCAGCGTGGATGTGGTCGCAAGGCTCGGGGGCGATGAATTTGCGGTGATAGTCGAAGGCATGGCAGAGGAGAGCATACTCGAGGAGATAGCCGAGCGCATCGGTCTCGCCGTGTCGCGCCGATACCTGATCGACGGCAGAGAGTTTTCTATCGGGTGTAGCCTGGGCACCGGCCTCTATCCCAAAGACGGCAGTACGGCGAAGGAATTAACCCGCGCCGCCGACGATGCCATGTATGTAATGAAAAAGCAGCGGAGCAGGCAACGCAACACAAACCCCGCCACCGATGAGTTGTAACTCAGGCGTGCGCTGAAATAAGCTCTTTGGCATTGGCCAACGTCGTGGCACTGATATTGGCGCCGCCGAGCAAGCGAGCTATTTCTTCTACCCGACCGTTGTCACACAACGCGATCATTTGGGTATGGGTGGCCCCTTCCTTCACTTCCTTGGCGACATAGAACTGCTGCATGGCGCTGCTGGCTACCTGGGGCAGGTGAGTGACGCAAATGACCTGGGTAGAACCGCCAAGTTGGCGCAGCAGTTTACCGACGGCCGATGCGGTCGGTCCTGAAATACCGACATCCACTTCGTCAAAGATCAGGGTCGGGGTTGTTACCCGGTCGGCGATGATCACCTGAATCGCCAGGCTGATACGGGACAGTTCGCCGCCGGAGGCCACCTTGGCAAGGGGCTGAAGGGGTTGCCCCGGGTTGGTGGAAACGAGAAATTCGACCTTGTCGAATCCTCGTGTCGACGGCGCCCGCTCTTGATCCTGATGTAATGCTATCTCAAAGCGTCCGTTTTCCATCGACAGCATGGTCATGCTCTCGCCTATCAGCCGGTTCAGAACCGCGGCGGCTTGCCGGCGGCTTTCGCTCAATCGTTGTGCGCTACGTGCGTATTGCAGTCGGGCCTGTTCTATTTCACTTTCCA
>JBNKEN010000482.1:0-6447 GCA_050288805.1 Pseudoalteromonas sp. | reverse complement strand
CGCCGATATGGCGATTCACAATGTGATCGGTGACGGTTTCCGCGGCGCCACCTGGGTGTCTATCCACAACGGCGGCGGTGTGGGCTGGGGTGAAGTGATCAACGGCGGTTTCGGCATGCTGCTCGACGGCAGCGCGGACGCCGAACGCCGCCTCAAGTCGATGCTGCTGTTCGACGTCAACAATGGTATTGCCCGCCGCAGCTGGGCGCGCAACGAAGAGGCCAATTTCGCCATCAAACGCGAAATGGCCAGAACGCCTAAGCTGAAGGTGACTCTCGCCAATCGGGTAGACGACGAGATCATCAATAACTTGTCGTTCTAGGCCGAAGAAGTGCTAAGCCATTCCGCTTCGTGCGGAATGGCTTAGCGCTGTTACCCCTCGACTGTTGACCTATCGCCAAACGCTTGAACGGCGCGACGACTCCTCGAATACAGCCCGACTTATTCTTATCTATACAACTTGCGCAGTAAGCTTAAGCTAATGATTTTCTTTTGAAGGTCAGATGACCGCCGAGCCGGTACTTGCTGCCGGGCGAGACCAGGCGAGCGAAACTGACGATACCCCTAGATGACCAGGTGCGACGGATCACCTGCAGGCAGGGCTCCTCGTTATACAGATTCAGCCAGTTGCAGATTTCCTGACTCGGCGATACGGCTTCGACCGTGTGCCTTGCTTCGGTCAGCGGGGCCGCTTCACTGAGATACTCGTGGGGCGTCAGCAGGCTGAAATCTTGTTGTAAATATTCCGGTGCCAGGCCCGGGTTGACGAAGCGCTCCTCGACCTGCAGCGGTATCTCGTCTTCGCAATGAACCAGCACGGAGCGGTAGACCGGAGCGTCGATATCGATGCCTAGCGCGATTGCGATGGGGGCAATTGCCGAGATGGATTCAAGTATCATGGGGATGCAGGAATAGTTGCCGCCGCGGGCACGGATCTCATCGGCGATGTTTTTTATTTCCAGCAATGAAGATTGTGATTTCAAACTGGCGACAAAGGTGCCAAGCCCCTGACTGCGGGTCAGGATCCCGGCTTCGGTGAGTTCGCTGAGGGCCCGTCTGGCCGTCATGCGGCTGACGCTGAATAGCTCGGCGAGCTCGTTTTCCGATGGCACGCGTTGGTTCTCGAGCCATACGGATGAGCGAATTTTATCTATAATATGTTGTTTTATTTGTGCAAACTTCGGCTCATTCATATCGAATTCAGTCACCCGCAGGATACTTGCCTTAAAAGATGGCACATGGTTCTTGTATATACAAGTTTGCTTGGTACACTGGCTGAAAATTTTTTTGAGGATGCCTTGCGATGCAATTTGATCACCTGATTATCGACGCCAATCTTGCCACTCTGGACCCTTCCATTAACGAGGCATATGGCGCTATTCGTGACGCGGCCGTCGGGATCAAGGACGGGGTTATTGCCTGGATCGGACCGGTTTCTGAACTACCCGAATTCGATGTGCTGGCCACCCCCGTGACCTCGGCCAAGGGCCGTTGGCTGACGCCGGGACTTATCGACTGCCATACTCACCTGGTCTTTGGCGGCAACCGTGCCGAGGAGTTCGAAATGCGGTTGCGCGGCGTATCCTATCAGGAAATTGCAGCCCAGGGCGGCGGTATCGCCAGCACCGTCCGGGCGACCCGGAACGCGGACGAAGAATCCCTGTTTGTGGACGCCAAGCAACGATTGCAAACCCTGTTCAGCCAAGGGGTGAGCACCATTGAAATCAAGTCCGGTTATGGTCTGGACGCAGAGAGTGAAATTAAGCTGCTGCGCGTGGCGCGTATGCTCGGGGAACATCATCCGGTGGACGTTAAAACCACCTTTCTCGGCGCCCATGCGCTACCGCCCGAGTATAAGCATGATCCCGACGCCTACATCGAACTGGTTTGCAACGAAATGATGCCTGAGGTGGCGCGCCTTGATTTGGCCGATGCGGTGGATGCGTTTTGTGAGAATGTCGGCTTCAGCAATGAACAAACCCGCAGGGTATTTGAGGCGGCAAAACGTCATGGACTGCCGGTAAAACTGCATGCCGAGCAGCTGTCGAACCAGCACGGCGCAGAATTGGTGGCCGAGTTTGGCGGTTTGTCTGCCGATCACCTGGAGTATCTTGATGAGGCCGGTGTACAGGCCATGGCTGAGGCCGGTTGTGTCGCGGTGCTGTTGCCGGGGGCGTTTTATTTCCTGCGGGAATCCCAGTTGCCGCCGCTGGAGCTGCTGAACCGCTATCAGGTGCCGGTCGCCATTTCTACCGACTTTAACCCGGGAACCTCGCCACTTTGCTCCGTACCGCTGATGATGAACATGGCCTGCACCTTATTCAGAATGACCCCGGAGCAAAGCCTTATCGGGGTGACGCGCAACGCGGCAAAGGCGCTGGGGCTTGAGGACAGAGGCGTATTGGCGGTCGGCAAACGGGCCGATCTGGCGCTTTGGAATGTCGCCCATCCGGCGGAGCTGAGCTACCAATTCGGTGTTAACCCTCTCAATACCTTGTGGATTAACGGTGAAATTATGCCGGGCATAGGGCGTTGATCGACTACACTAAATTGCAGGATTGTTCGGAAACTGAGTGAGTATGGGTGCAGTGGAAACAAGTATGGTAGCCACCGAGGCGGTGGGTTTAACCGCC
The DNA here is from genome assembly GCA_050288805.1 of Pseudoalteromonas sp. Classification (GTDB taxonomy): domain Bacteria; phylum Pseudomonadota; class Gammaproteobacteria; order Enterobacterales; family Alteromonadaceae; genus Pseudoalteromonas. Next base: position 3,814 of record JBNKEN010000482.1, on the reverse strand, counting down.
AGCGTCGGCTTTAAGGGAGTGCTGGCCGGCATGCTGCTGATGGCCATGCTGGCGTCGTTGCTGGGTCGGGAATTTTCTCGCGAAAGACTGGTCTTTGCTCTCTATGGTGTGCTCGGATTCGGATTCCTGGTATTTCCGCCTTGGGGGAGTCTGTTGCTGCTGACGCTGTTGCTGATCGCCCATGCCCGCTATCTTCAATCCCGCGAACAAAGCCAAATGCTGCTGGCAAGCGGCGTCCTGGTTTTACTGGAAATAGCCGCCCTGTTGTGCGTCTGGTTGCTGGATAGTGACGGCGCCTTGCTTGCTGCGCCGCTGCTGGCCCTGTTTATCGCCGATGTCATCACTCAGGAAAGTAAGGAACAAGGGCCCGAGCTCGTGTCGGTCGGCGAGGCCGGGGCTGTATTCAGTCGGCAAGAGATGCCGCCGGATCGTGGTATGCTGCGGCGCCTGTTTTACAGTTTGGGCCAGGAAAAACTTGCCGGTTGCCAGTTGATTTTGCTTCGGTTGTCGGGTTTTGAGCAGCTCAATCATTCGCTCGGCAATGAATTTACCGAGTTGTTGCTGCTGCAATCCATCACCCGGATGCAAATTCAGTTGGACGACGAGGCGGTGATGTCATTAAGCTCGCTGGGCGGGACGAACGACCGCCTGGTGCGTATCGGGGCCTACGATTTTGCCTTTATCACCTGCCCCGAAATCCAACGTCAGCATGTACACCAACAGCTGATAGGCGAGCTGATCACGGCCATCAACAAGCCCTTCACGCTTGAGGGCTGTGTCGTCGAGATAAAGCCGAGGGTCAGTTACATCGAAATAGGGCAGCGCAAGGATTTCGATCATTTGCTTTCGCTGCTCTACCTGGCACTGGATGCAGAGCCTGAGCTGGATGTGGTTCCTTTCCATGAACAGATGGAAAAGGATTTCTCGTTGCGCCAGCAACGTATTCAGGAACTGAGCCGGGTTGACTTCAACGAGGAATTTGAACTTTATTTCCAGCCCGTCGTTGAGAACGAAACGAAAAAGATAGCCTATCTCGAGCTGCTGCTACGCTGGCGTCACCCGAGCGAAGGCCTGCTCAATGCGGAACGCTTTATCAATGAGTTGGAAAGCGCCGGGCTGGGTTATCGTCTGGCGACCTTCGTGATGGAAAAAGCCGCTGAGCTGGCGATGGCACTGAGAATGGAAGGGGTCGCGACACCGCTCAGCGTCAACCTGTTCGGGTTTGAAGTGTTGCAGCCGGAATTCGTTGAGTTTATGGCCGAGATCAGTGAAGAACACAAGCTGAAACCGGGCGATATCATTCTCGAGTCTCCCCTGTCGGTATTCCTTGAACTCGATGATCAGGGATTCAGCATCATTAAACGGCTGAACCACATAGGCATCGAGATTTGCCTCGACGGTTTGGGCAATACGCCTATCTGGCTCGCCAAGTTGCCTAAACTGCACTTCAATTATGTCAAGTTGGATGCGGAACTGACCTCGAATCTGGACTTCACCAGTAACGCCCGAGCATTGCTGAGCGGTTTGATAGACATGCATAAGCACTTGAAGGCGAAGGTGATTTGTCAGGGCATAGAAAGCCCTGCGCAGTACAGCTTTATCAAGGAATTCAATACCTATGCGGCGCAGGGATTCCTTTTCAGCCAGCCGCTGAGTACGATGGGAATGATTGCCTGGCTCAGGCAGTGGCATTATAAGTTGGAAAATAAGCTGGTGCCCTACGCAGATTAGGGCACCGGGAATTGCGCTCGATTATCCCCGTTCCTCGCGCGCCATCAGGTAGCTGCAGACCAACCCGGTCAGGATCTGACCCGCATCCGCCACACCGGCCTGTAATCCCGCGGGATGGCGGGCCGGTGCCGCTTCACAAAGATGGAGATAGCATTGGCCGGCCTGGGACGCACAGAGATAAACAAAGTGCTCGGCGTCGGCAACATTAAACCCGCTGTTGGTGTAGGCACTGGCCGGCATACCCGAAATGCTGTCTACGTCCAGCTCGATACCCAACGGCATGTCGGGCGTCATCTGTTGCAAGGCTTGCTGAACGGCGTGGGTTAACGTGACATTTCGTCTGACCTGCAGGTTTTGGTAACTGTCATAGCTAAACCCGGCCTCTTTCATGGCGCGAATGATTTCGGCGTTATTCTTTTGCTCATGCAGGCCGACCACATGATAGTGGTTCAACAGCCCGAGAACATGGGCATAACGGAATCCGTTGCCGCTGTGACGCCCTTCCATGGCCCGGAAATCGGCATGGGGATCAAAGTTGATGGCATTGAGCTTCTGCTCGTAATGTGCGCCGCAGGCCTTGAGGATCGGAAGACAGTTATTGTGCCCTCCGCCTATCACTATGGGTTCCAGTCCGGCGGCAAATATCGCCGCCATGACGTCTTCGACGCGCTTGTCTATCTCGCTGCACAGGCTGCGCAGCTGCTCAAGTTCTTGCGGATTGCCGCTGCTGAGATTGTGTGCCGCTTCGCGTATGTCGTCGAGCGCCACTTCGCCGAGCAACAGAATTTTTTCCGGGTTAAAAAACGGATTGACCGGAAGGTTCAGGAAACGTTGCAGGAAGGCCTGCCAGCCCAGTTCAGCGCCGCCAAGGCCGAGGTTTGCACGCGGCCCTATGTCTTCGGGGATGCCAAGCAGCACATAGCGGATGCCGAACTCGGCGGCGTCGCTGAGCGCCTGCTTGAAATCAACCCCGGTATCGAGCAGCGCAAGGGTTTGCCATGCTCTCTGCTCATTTTCGCGGGTACGGGTATAGTGCTGGACGGATTGTTCGGAATAGATGACCAGATTAGCCGACATTATGCGAACTCATCGAACATCTCATCGTCTTCGTCGACTTCCAGTTCCAGCTCCTCCGGCGAGGTAATAATGCCGGTGCTGTCGGCGTAAATAAAATCGTCCTCGTAAAAGGAGACGCTGGCGAAATTCACCGGCACGCCTTCTTCTCCGACTGCGCTGCCGTCGGCACCGACAGGTATGGAGGCGATGGCCTGAATACCTATATCCAGTTCTTCCAGCTCGTCCACATGGCGCACCGCACCGTAGACTATGATGCCTTCCCAGTTGTTTTCCAGTGCCAGCTCGGCCAATTCGATGTCGATAAGGGCCCTGCGGGTGGAACCGCCGCCGTCAATAAGCAATACGGTCTCGCTGCCGTCCTGCTGTAAGACCTCGCGGATCAGCTCGTTGCTCTCAAAACACTTGACGGTCTTGATGCGTCCGCTGAAACTCGAGCGGCCTCCGAAATTGATAAACATCGGATCGAGTACGTCGACGATGTCGGCAAAATGATCGCAGAGTTCGGAAGTACTGTATTCCATGTTGTTATCCTTTGGCGGTACCATAATCAAGCCTCAGTATACCGCGCTTGTCCTCTATATCAATAAAATTAATGCCGCAATATTAGTGTCTTAAAAGCGTCACCTGATTGTTATTTTGCTCTTCTATGCTCAGTTGAAGCTAGGAGAGGGACTATGATACTGGAACGGATTGAACAATTTGATAAGGCGCTGTTTCAACGCCTGTTTAACTGGAATCAAAGCCAGCGCCTGACGCCGCTCAGCCTGCTGTGGTCGCGCAGTGGCGACGGTTGGCCATACCTGGCCTTTGCCGCTTACCTGTGGTGGCATCAGGGGCAGGCCGAGTTACAGCTGCTCTCACTGTTGCTACTCGGGTTTGTGATCGAACGTCCCGTTTATTACGTCTGCAAGAACAGCTTCCAACGTATCCGGCCCTGCGATTGCCGCGGTGGTTACTCGGTAATAACCCCAAGCGACAAATTCAGCCTGCCGTCGGGACACAGCGC
>JBNKEN010000481.1:0-10607 GCA_050288805.1 Pseudoalteromonas sp. | reverse complement strand
ATCAACAGACCATGCGGCATACGGCCCTTTACCTTCTTTTCGCTTTATTTGCCTGTTCGGCGTTCCCGGAAGAGACCCGATCCGTCTATCGTTCGGTGCAAAAAAACGGGATTGTGCTGTTTTCCGACAGGCCACCGGTCGATAGTCAGTTCACCCTGATACGGGTGAGGTGCCCCGGTTGCACAACGGCCCGCAAAAGCTACTCGAATCACGAACTGGCAAAACTGATAGACGGCGCCGCCAAAAAACATCGCCTTGACGGGGCACTCTTAAGGGCCGTGATCCAGAGCGAATCGGCCTACGACAGCCAGGCCAAATCAAGGAAAGGGGCGATGGGGTTGATGCAGTTGATGCCCGCGACAGCGAAAGAACTCGACGTAGATGATCCTTACGACGCAAAGCAAAACATCGACGGCGGCGCGGCCTACCTGGCTTATCTGTTGAAACGATTTAACGGAGACGAAGATTTGGCGCTGGCGGCGTATAACGCCGGTCCGGGTAAGGTGGATGAATATAAGGGCATCCCGCCTTTTGCCGAAACCCGTCTATATCTTGAGCGGGTCAGGCACTGGCACATGATTTACCGGCAAGGGGCGAATAACACCGCCGACTAAGTAGGCAGCTCAAGTTCCCTTCAGGCCGGCAACAAAGAAACGGCAACACTGGTCGATAAGCTTATCGAGCTTCGCCTTATCGGGCGCAGGTTGCCATTTTATCGCCTGATCCCAGTAGGCCAGTTTTTTCAAACCGCCGTAAAACATCGCCGCAGCGACCTCTGCACTGAGCTGACCCAACGCCCCCGCCTGCTCGGCCTGAGCAAACCAGTTGCTGAGGCCGTGCTCGCAGGCACCGAATTTATTGTTGAGCCTGTTTGCCTCTTCCTTCGAACGCATGGACTCGATAATCACGATACGTGACAGCGTCATGTAATCCTCATCACCGGACAGCTTTAAGGACATATGCGCCAGCTCTTTAAGCTGCGATAACAGATCAACCTCGGGGCGATAGGGGTAAAGATGCAACGGCTCGATACGTGCCAGCAACAGACGTACCACCTCGTCAAACAAGGCTTCCTTGCTGGCAAAATGCTTATACAGGGTGCGCTTGGACACCTGCGCACGTTTGGCAATATGCTCCATGGTGGTGCCCATCAGGCCCACATGAGCAAATTCCTCAATGGCAGCCCGCAACACATCGTTCTGTTTGGCGCTGGCTTTTTCCATAAAATAGGTACTCTTTTTAATCAAGTTGCTTTATAAATAAGCACTATCAATATAACGAATTAGTCTATATTAAAGCATATTTTAAGGGATAAAAGTAAACGATGTCGTATACTGGGTACAAGATTTGGTATACACTAGCGTTTACTTTTCGGTTGTCGGGCGCGCTTATACCGGCAGCCGTACATATCAAACAGGAATTGTGGAGTACTTATGCGTTTGGCGTTTCCCCTACTGAACTCATCTTTAAAAGTCGCCGCACTGGCCACCTTGGCAATGGTTCTGCAAGGATGTAATCAGGAACAGCAGTCCGCAGGCCATGGCGCCATGCACCCGGCCAGCGTCAGCATTATGATTGCAAAACCGGAAGACGTACCCTTTAAAATAGAACTGCCCGCCACCCTGGCCGGTTCGAAAGAAGTTGAGGTTCGCGCCCGGGTTAAAGGCGTACTGGAATCGCGCAACTTTGAAGAAGGTCAGCGAGTCAGCAAGGGACAATCGCTGTTTACCATCGATCTGGCCCCCTACCAATTGGCCGCAGAACGTGCCAAAAGCCAGCTGGAAAGCGCCAAGGCCACGCTACAGCAAACCGAGCGCGAGGTTAAACGCCTGAAACAACTGCGCGCCGATAATTCGGTTTCACAGCGCGATTACGACAATGCATTGCTGGCGCATAAGGTTGCCATCAATGATGCAGAAAAAGCCGCAGTCGAACTTAAACAGGCGGAACTGGATCTCGATTATGCCCATGTCAAATCACCGGTGAACGGGATCATGGGACGCGAGTTCGTGTCCGAAGGCACCTTTGTCCCCGGCGCCGAGCTTCTGCTCAGCCAGATCACCCAGCTGGATCCTGTCCGCCTGCGTTTTGGTTTGTCCGAACGCGAACAGCTGGCGATGCGTCGCGATCAGGCCAACGGCACCCTGACATTGCCGAAGGACGGCCTGTGGACAACCAGTATCCGACTGCAGGACGGTTCGCTCTATGGTCACAGCGGCCAGGTTAATTTCAGCGACGTGCGGGTCAATTCAACCACCGGCACCAGCGAGTTGCAGGCGATTGTACCGAACCCGGATTTCCAACTGCGCCCCGGCCAGTTTGTACGCGTCACCCTGGAAGGCGCGGTGCGTAAAAACGCCTTTGTGGTGCCTCAGCGCGCGGTGCTCGACAACGGCACCGGCAAGTTCGTCTATGTCGCGGCAGAAAACGAAAAAGGCGTGCTGGTTGCCCGCCCTGCCCCGGTTGAGGCCGGTGAATGGTTCAAGAAAACCGAAAACGGCCAGAGCGGTAACTATTGGGTCATCCGCAGCGGCCTGAAACAGGGCGACAAAGTGATCGTCGACGGCATGGCCCGTATATTCTTCCCCGGAATGCCGGTCGCCCCGGCCGCTGACACTCACGCAGAATAACAGCAGGACGTATTATGTTTTCCCGATTTTTTATCGACCGGCCGATTTTCGCCTTCGTCATTTCCATCGTTATCGTGCTGGCGGGTCTTGCGGCAATGCGCAGCCTGCCCATAGCCCAATATCCTGAAATTGCGCCCCCGGTGGTGCAGGTCACCGCCGTTTATCCGGGCGCCTCCGCCGACGTGCTGGAGCAAACCGTCGCCGCCCCTATAGAAAATGCGATTACCGGTGTCGAGGGCATGATGTACATGTCTTCAACGTCAACCAGTTCAGGCGCCACCACTATCGCAGTGACCTTTGAAATCGGCACCGACGTGGACCAGGCTGCCGTCGACGTCAACAACCGGGTCAAACAGGTGGAAGCCCGTTTACCGGAGGAAACTCGCCGTCAGGGCGTATCGGTGGAAAAAGGCTCGTCGAGCTTTTTGCAGGTTCACGCCTTCTATTCCCCGGACGGCAGCCGTGACGGCCTGTGGACCTCCAACTACGTGACCATGAATATCCTCGATCGCATCAAGCGTATTCCGGGCACCACCAGCGTGCAGATCTTCGGCGCCAAGGATTACGCCATGCGAATTTGGCTGCGTCCGGATATCATGAGCCAGCTCGGTGTGACGGTTGAAGAAGTGGCCGCCGCCATTCGGGTGCAAAACTCGCAATATGCCGCCGGTAAAATCGGCGCAACCCCGACCTCCTCATCGCCGCAGGAACTGGTTTACAGCGTTACGGCAAAGGGCCGCCTCAGCGATCCTGATGAGTTCGACAATATTATTATCCGCGCCAACCAGGACGGCAGCACGCTGCGCCTGAAAGACATAGCCCGGGTTGAACTCGGCTCCAAGGACTACAATTTCGAGGGTACCTTCAACGGCAAACAGGCGGTGCTGCTGGGTATTTTCCTGCAACCGGGTGCCAATGCGCTGGATGTCGCCGCCGAGGTCAACGCCACCATTGCCGACATGAAGGAGCGTTTTCCGACCGGCCTTGAACACGCCACGCCCTACGACACCACCCGTTTCGTCGAAGTATCCATTCGTGAGGTGCTGAAAACCCTGATCGAAGCCATGGTGCTGGTGTTCCTGGTGGTCTACCTGTTCCTGCAAAACTGGCGCGCGACGCTTATTCCGACCCTGGCGGTGCCGGTCTCCCTGCTCGGCACCTTTGCCGGCCTTTATATGCTGGGCTATTCCATCAATACGCTGACCCTGTTCGGCATGGTGCTGTCCATCGGCATCGTGGTCGACGACGCCATCGTGGTGCTGGAAAACGTTGAACGTATCATGCACGAAGAAGGCGCCAGTGCCAGGGATGCCGCCGTCAAGGCGATGCGCGAGGTGAGCGGTCCCGTGGTCGCCATCGTGCTGGTGTTGTGCTCGGTGTTCGTGCCCATCGCCTTCTTAGGCGGCCTGACCGGCGAGCTGTTCCGCCAGTTCGCCATCACGATTTCGATTGCGGTCAGCCTCTCGGGCCTGGTGGCTCTCACTATGACACCGGCGCTGTGTGTGCTGATCCTCAAGCAGGAGCACAAACAGAGCAATCGCTTTTTCCTCTGGTTCAACGCCTGGTTTACCAAGGTAACCGGCAAGTATGTCGGTGCGGTCAGCTTTTTCGTACGCCGCGGCCTGCTCGGCCTGACCCTGGTCGCCGGTATGGTTGCCGTTACCGCCGGTCTTTGGAGCAAAACGCCGGGCTCACTGGTGCCCGATGAAGATCAGGGCTTCTATATTTCGGCGGTGTTCCTGCCGGACGGCGCATCGCTTGAACGCACGCAAAAGGTGGTTGAAGAGGTGGTTAAGGCGGTTCAGTCCAACCCGGCCAATGAAAACGTGGTCGCCTTTACCGGTTTCGATTTTATCGGCGGCGGTTACAAAAACAGTGCGGCAACCCTGTTTGTTACACAAAAACATTGGGATGACCGCGACGTCGATGTCAAATCCCTGGTCGGCGAATTATTTATGAAAACCGCCCATATCAAAGAGGCCCTGGTACTTGCGTTTAACCCGCCGGCGATTTTCGGTCTCGGCAGTACCGGCGGTTTCGAGTTCTACATCCAGAACAAGGGCGACGGCGGTTCCGAAGCCCTGCAACAGGCGATGCAGGCGATGATGGGCGCAGCGCAGCAAAGCCCCATACTGAGCGGACTGCAAACCCTGTGGCGTCCCGATTCACCGCAACTGCGCGTCGATGTCGACCGTGAACAGGCGCGCGCTATGGGTGTCGAAATCAACGACGCCTTCACCGCCCTGGCCGGCAACCTCGGTACTTATTATGTCAACGACTTCAATAAGTTCGGTCGCGCCTGGCAGGTACTGATGTCGGCGGATGCCGAGTTTCGTATGACACCCGAAGATATCGGCCGTATTTACGTTAAAAATCGCGACGGCGACATGGTACCGATGTCGGCCTTTACCGATATACATTACAGTCGCGGCCCCGACAGTCTCGACCGCTACAACAACCTGCCGGCGGTCAAACTGCTCGGTGAAGCCGCCCCCGGTTACAGCTCCGGTCAGGCGATCAAGGAAGTGGAGCGCATCGCCAAACAGGTACTGCCGCCGGACATGATCTATGACTGGACCGGCACCGCGTTCCAGGAAAAACGCAGCTCCGGCACTACGGGTCTGGCGCTCGGCCTTGCTACCATCATGGTATTTTTAATCCTGGCCGCCCTTTACGAGCGCTGGTCTTTGCCTCTGTCGGTGTTGCTGGCGCTGCCGTTCGGCACCTTCGGCGCGTTGATTGCGATATGGCTGAGCGGACTGACCAACGACGTCTATTTCCAGATAGGCTTGGTGACATTGCTCGGCCTTGCCAGTAAAAACGCGATATTGATCGTCGAATACGCGCTGATGAAGCACCAGCATGGCTGGAGCACCAGCACCGCGGCGCTGGAAGCGGCAAGACTGCGTTTTCGCCCCATTATCATGACGTCGCTTGCGTTTATCCTCGGGGTTGTGCCGCTGGCGTTCAGTACCGGTGCAGGTGCCGGGGCTCGTCACAGCGTCGGGACGGGCGTGATGGGCGGCATGATGGCGGCCACCTTCCTGGCGGTATTCTTCGTGCCCCTGTTTTTCTTCTGGCTCACCGAGCGTAAGCTGACGGAAAAGCGTTCGCGGGGCGAACTCAACGAAGAAATAGCCATCCACCACAGGCAGGAGCATGTGGAAACCAAGGAAGGCCTGGCTTAAATATTAAAAAGCCCCGTAACAACGGGGCTTTTTTCGTATTATTTGGCTGAGCTATCCGCCTCACTTAACATGCCTTCTATCAGGCGCCCTATCTCTCCTTGCTGCTCAAGTTTGACCAGTTCACGATTGATCATCTCCAATCGTTGCCGGTTCAGCGGCGTATCGCGCAGCTGAAACTGCAACGGCGCGGAATCAACCACCCGTTCGCTCATGGTAAAGAGTCCCTGGTATTTCGCTTCACCGGCGATCAGCCAGCGCGCTACGTATTTGTTCATCACCGCCGCCCATTTGGCCTTGGGGGTGGCCCTTTGCAGGGAGGCAAGCATTTCTCTCTCGGTCGATCTGTCCTCCCTGCGGGCTTGTCCGCTGATGAACAGGGCTTCCAATGTCGGATAACCGTAGCCTATATGGGTGACCAGATGCGCGCCCTCGAGGTCTTTATCGCCGGTAAAGGGAAATTCGCTGTGGCGATTAAACACCAGCACATCTTCAAGCTGCAAAAAGGGATGCGTCCACAGGTAGCGCGCGGGCTTATCGACCCATTTCGACGACTCCATTCGCGCATCCACCTTTCCGTCGTTCAGTAATTTGAACGAACGTTTTTCCGGCAAAAAAGTGAACGCATAATCGATGCCTGCACGATGCAGCGCCACCAGCAGCGGATCAACCAAAATACCCGAGACCTTGTTTTTTTCTACAACCACATACGGCGGGTATCCTTCTTCGGGCAGCGCAATGTCAAGCCGTGTGGCGCTGGCCTTTGCAGGCTCGAGCGCGGCTAACATAGTTATCAAGCACATGGGCAGGATGAATTTCAACATACTTTTACCTGGCAAGGTCACCTGTCCTGATCCACATCAAACAGAAATCTGTCCCGTCCCTGGTGTTTCGCTTTATACAGTAAGGCGTCGACGCGACCAATCATCTCGTCCACCCCTTCTTTAGCACGCTTTTCAATCACGCCGGCGCTGACGGTCAAGCTTCTGCTCGTACCTTCAACAACCAGGTTTTTTAACGTACTGCGGATCCGCTCGGTTAGCCCTCTGGCTTCCTGAACGGATGTTTTCGGCATCAGGATAACAAATTCTTCGCCGCCGTAACGAAACATCACGTCGCTCTTTCGCAACACGGTCTGCACCCGATCGGCGAGTTGACACAACACCCTGTCGCCGCATTGATGTCCGAACTCGTCGTTAAAGCGTTTGAAATAATCAATATCAAACATGATCAACGACAACTCCTGCCGATAACGCTCAGCCAGACTAGCGGCCTTTTCGAACAGTTCCATCCCATAGCGGCGATTCGTGAGCTTGGTCAACGAATCGGTGTTGGCCGACTTCTGCAGCTCCTTTAATGCCTTATCGAGACGCTCCCGGGTTTGGATCTCTTTGGTCACAATGCGTGCGATACCGAACAGCCCGACTAACTCGCCGCGCTCGTTCTGGATCGGATACTTGCGGTTGTTAACCCACCCCGTCTCACCGTCCTTATCGATAAATTCCTGTACCTCTTCGATATATTCCAAATCGCCGCAGTAAATCGCCTTTTCAAGGCGATAATATTCATCGGCATTGTCTCTCGGAAACAGATCGTAGTCGGTTTTTCCAACCAGTTCAGCTCCCCGTTCGAATCCCGTGAGCTTGGCCAGGGTATCGCTTGCGGCGGTCAGAACATGGTAAGTGTCCTTAAAGTAGATAAAATCATTGCTGAGTCTCAGCATGGCTTGAAAATTATGCATGGCGATGTTTTCACTGCATTCTATTCTCGCGATGGCGTGCACATCTTGTAAAGAGTAAACCTTCGCGGCCCGTGAGAGGTTCACCTCATCGTCGAGCCGACATGTGGCATTGACTATGACCACCCTGTCAGCGGGGAGCAATATTCTGCAATTAAACGCCCGGTTCAGGATTTTGTGTGGTCCTCCGGGTGCAAACAAATCCACATCATCCGGGTGGATAAGCGTCGATAAATCGGATGCTTCAAGGTTTTTTTCGACTTCAACACCCAACCGCGCCAGTTCCGACTTATAAAAGCCAACACGCAGTGTGTGTTCGTTTTTAATGTGGCGGTAGAACAGGCATTGATCTGTCATCGGGCAATCCGGCTGGAGTTTGTCATAGACGGGGTTACACGTCCGATTTAATTGCTCTTTTTTAAAGTTTAGAAGAAAACGGTTAGATGTCGCCATGTTCCGTCTCTTCGCTTTAGCAAGCATGGAGACGATTTCCGAAGGGGTCAACTCATTAATTATTTTTCAATACCTTAACACTGGAGAGCTGGTCAAGCCGAAGAACAATCGCTAACATGAACAAAGCAACCTACGAGTAAAATACAGATGACAGACAGCAAACAGGCCCTATTCGACCGCTATTTTCAGATTGACGAAGCCATCAAGGTCAACCTTTTCCCCGTAGAGCCGCAGCAGGTGCCCCCGACTTCCCTTGCGCTTGAGGCCGATATGCCCGCCCTGTTTCGTCTTGCCAATGAGGTGAGCAGCCTGGACCATGCCGCCAGGCATTCGCTGAGATCCCTCGGTGAACATGCCCAGGAGCTTGCCACCTTTCTCGAGTTGCAGTCCCGTAAAATCGATCTCATCATGAGCCACATCCTCGCCACCGAACAATACGATGAAAAAAGCCTCTACTGCGACAGCTACGGCGGCAGCGGCATCAAGATCCGCAGCAACGACAGTTATCCGCTCGGCCAAGCCCTAAGGTGTAAGCTTTTTTTAGAGCACGAAGCGGCGGCCATCTATTGTTACTGTGAAGTCATCGACAGCGAAGTCGTGACAGGCGATATCACCCGTTACACCCTGCTGTTTTCCACCATTCGGGACGACGACCGGGAACTTCTGGTGCGGGCCAGTCTGCATGCCCAGACCCGGCAGTTAAAAAAGCGCAGAAGCGAGCAAAGCACGGAGCAATAACACCGATAATTTGCTGACATTCGGGCGGTAAATGATAAACTAGCGGCACTGTTTTTTGTAAAATCGTATCAATGACTTTTCGACTACTACCCGAATGGGCCGAACAAGACGCCGTCATGTTTACCTGGCCCCACAAAGACACCGATTGGGCTCCCCTGTTAAACGACGTAGAGCCTGTATATGTGGCCCTGTGTGGTCATATCGCCAAGCGCCAGCAACTGGTTATCGTTGCCCACGACAATGCGCTTAAAACACATATCAGTGAACTTTTAACGGCTCAAGGCATCGATCTGGCACGCGTGCATTTTGTTGTCACCCCGTGCAACGACACCTGGGCGCGCGATCATGGCCCCCTGACGGTCTCCGACGGTCATCAGCTGAAAGCCCTTGATTTCACCTTCAACGGCTGGGGCAACAAATTCCGCAGCGATCTCGACAACGCCATCAACGGCGCGCTGTTTGACACCCTGTTAAACCCGGCCGCAGACCGTGAATCCGTGGAACTGGTACTCGAAGGCGGCGGTATCGAAATCAATGAGCACGGCGTGCTGCTGACCACCGCCGAGTGTCTGCTCAACGAGAACCGTAATCCGGCCCTGTCAAAACAAGAAATCGAAGCCGAGCTTACGGCGCGTCTCGGCTGTACCCAGTTTCTCTGGGTTGAGCACGGTTTCCTCGCCGGTGACGACACCGACAGCCATATCGACACCCTGGTCCGCTTCGCCCCGAACAATACCTTGGTATACGTCGGTTGCGACGACCAAAGCGACGAGCATTACGGCGAGCTCAGCAAGATGGCCGAGCAGCTTAAGACCTTCGTCACGCCTGACGGCAACGGCTATCGCCTGATTGAGCTGCCGTGGCCGGATGCAAAATGCGATGCCGACGGCGATCGTCTGCCAGCCACCTACGCCAATTACCTTATCATCAACGGCGCCGTACTGGTACCGACCTATCGCGATGAAAAAGACGAACTGGCACTGGCGCAGATCCGCTCGGCCTACCCTGAGCATGAGGTGATCGGCGTTGACTGTTTACCTATTATTCATCAGTTTGGCAGTCTGCACTGCATCAGCATGCAGCTGCCGAAAGGTTTTTTGAGATAACGAACATGAGTGACAAATCTTTAAAGGTTGCCCTGGTGCAACACAGCAACTGCCACGATTTGGCCATCAATTTTGCTAAAACCCAGGCGGGCATCGAAGCCGCCGCCGCCAAGGGCGCTAAGCTGGTCGTGCTACAGGAACTGCACCGCAGCCTGTATTTCTGCCAGACGGAAGACACCGACCTGTTCGACCTGGCCGAAACCATTCCCGGTCCGAGCACGGATAAACTCGGCAAGATCGCAAGAAGCCTTGGCATCGTCATCGTCGCCTCGCTGTTTGAAAAGCGCGCCACGGGCCTTTATCACAACACGGCGGTGGTTATCGAATCCGACGGCTCAATCGCGGGCAAATACCGCAAGATGCACATTCCGGACGACCCCGGCTTTTATGAGAAGTTTTATTTTACTCCGGGCGATCTGGGTTTTACCCCGGTTCAAACCTCGGTCGGCAAGCTCGGCGTGCTGGTTTGCTGGGATCAGTGGTTCCCTGAAGCGGCTCGCCTGATGGCCATGGCCGGCGCCGAAATCCTCATCTACCCGACCGCTATCGGCTGGGATCCGCGTGATGACAAGGATGAGCAGCAACGCCAGCAAGACGCCTGGGTTATTTCGCAGCGCGCCCATGCGGTCGCCAACGGCGTGCCCGTGATAAGCTGCAACCGTGTCGGTCACGAAACGGACCCGAGCGGCCAGAGCGAGGGCATCCAGTTCTGGGGTCATTCGTTTATCGCCGGCCAGCAGGGGGAATTCCTTGCCAA
>JBNKEN010000480.1:0-2350 GCA_050288805.1 Pseudoalteromonas sp. | reverse complement strand
AGGCCCTATGTTGATGGTTTTACCGCGTTCAACAAACGGCGTGACGAACACCTTAAAGCGCTCGGCAAAGGCGAGGTATTTGCCGTCCGGCGACACGCGGAACTCGGTGGCATGCTGCGATTCGTACAGCTTGCGTTCTTTCTTGCTGTCGAGTTCGACCACGCTCAGGGTCGGCTTCGGCCACGGGCTCATCACATAAATGCGATCGTTGCGGGCGCCGAACTGCGGCTGGTAGCCGTTTTCACTGATCAGCTCGCTCTTGCCCCCTTTCACCGGCACGCTGTAAATACCTGGATTCAGGTTCCACTCGGGATTCAATATGCTGCCGCCCTGCGCCTTACGGTAGACCAGGGTTTTGCCGTCCGGGCTGAACGCCGGCTCGACGTATTTACCCGGCTCGGTCGTCAGGGTATCGCCGCGGCCGCTGCGTGTCGAGACCACGCGGAGCGAGCCCTGCTTTTCGTCATCCCAGGTAACATAAGCTATCTGCTTGCCGTCTCGCGAGAAGGTCGGGAACAGCTCGAAGTGGTCGTTTTGGCCGGTCAGGCGTTTAACCTTACCGGAGCTTAGGTCGCGCTTGTAGATGTGCCCCATGGCTTCGAAAATCGCGGTGTCGCCGTTCGGCGAAATCTGCACGTTGCGCAGCATTTTGACATCGAACCGATCGGTATCCAGGTTCTGGGTAAAACGCAGGGCCTTTTGGATCTTCTTGCTGGTTTCGACCTTGAACGGAATATCGCTCACCTGCTTGCTGGCGACATTTACGCGGTGAATTTTACCACCGGCCCAAAATACCAGCTCCTCGTTGTCCGGCGTCCACGCCAGGGTCGGATAGACGCCGTGAATCGCCCAGGTTTCCTGCATATCGCGATCCAGCTGGTCGTACAGCTTGGTTTCCTTGCCTGACGCAAGATCGTAAAGATACAGGGTGCTCTGGAAATCGTCGCGGCGAATATAGGCCAACGTCTTGCCGTCCGGTGACGGGGTCGGACGGATAGCGCCGCCCATGTTATCGAGCAACACCTTGATTTCACCTGTTTCGCGGTCCAGGCGTTTGATCTTGTAGATGCCGTTCACCGAGTCCTTGGAGTAATGGAAGGTTTTGCCCGGCGTGGCGTCCTGAGAAAAATACACGTAACGGCCGTCCGGTGAAAACGCCGGCTCGCCGAGGTCCTTCTGGTCGTTCGCTTTTTCCGTCAGCTGGACACCCTGGCCGCCGGCCTTGTGATACATCCACACCTCACCGGCCCCGAGCGAGCGGGTGGCGGTAAAGTGCTTGCGGGCTACGATAAAGTCGCCGTCCGGGCTCCAGGCAGGGCTGTTAAGCAAACGGAAGCTTTCCTTGGTGACCTGCTTCTGATTCTGGCCGTCGATATCCATGATCCAAATGTTGTCGCCGCCGCCCTGATCCGAGGTAAAGGCAATGTGTTTGCCGTCGGGGCTGAAACGCGGCTGCATCTGCCAGCCGATATCCGATGTCAGCTGGGTCGCCGGGCCACCGCTCATCGGCATGATATAAATGTCGCCGAGCAAATCGAACACCAGTTTTTCGCCGTCAGGGCTGACGTCGACGTTCATCCAGGTACCCTGCTCAACCGCTATCTTGGCGTCAACAAATTCACCCTTGGGGCTGTCGACCTGCCATTTTTCTTCTTTTTGTTCTTCGGCATATGCCGCACCGCCCAGCGCCAGAGAAACCGACAGGGCCAGTGCTGTTTTCAGCATTTTTTTCATCTTCACACTCGTTATATTTGTCTGTCTGTTTTACTAGAACAAAAAACGCCGACCGTTACCAGCGGGATGTGACAAAGCGCATTATTTTTACGCTCAAATGCGTGCTTATTCTGCAACGAGAGTCAGCTGAGGCGGGCGAGGAGGTTCGCCTTAACCTCGGGCCACTCATCGGCAATGATGGAATACACCACGGTATCGCGGATGGAACCGTCCTTCCAGATCTGGTGGCGGCGTAAAATGCCGTCCTGTTTCGCGCCGAGGCGTTCGATGGCCGTTCGCGATACCTGGTTGGCGATATGGGTTCTGAACTCGACGGCGATCGCATCGCACGCGTCGAAAAGAGTGCTTAAAAGCAGTAGCTTGGCTTCCGTATTGACGGGCGTTCTGCGCGCAGCGTCGCCGTACCAGGTGTACCCGATTAGTGCGCGACGGTTTGCGGCGTCGACGCCGTAATATCGCGTTGTACCGACTATTTTATCGGTGTTTTTTGCCCGCACCGCATAGGCGATATTCCCCTCTTGCGCACCGTCGATCGCCGCTTTCACATACGCCGACATGTGTTCTGGTGGCGGCACATTCGCATAGCCTATTTTCCACAACTCGCCGTCTTTCACCG
>JBNKEN010000479.1:0-6508 GCA_050288805.1 Pseudoalteromonas sp. | reverse complement strand
AGTTTCAGGTATTTTATCCAGGCTTTTTCCATCGCGTTGATGGCATCGGCCTCGCCATGGGTTGCGGCAACAAAATGGGCCTGCAGCTCATTTTGCGGTTCAACCGTTTTACTATGCAGGTTCTTTAACAAGTACCCGTGTTGCTCTAGGATTTCGGTCTCGATCAGCGTAAAGTTGCCGCTGCGGCCAAATCCACGAGGAAACTTTTCATCGTCGTAGAAACGACGATCGCAACTAAAAGCTTCACGTAAAGCTGATAAATCACTGCTTGACATAGAGATTGTCCTCATACCCGTTATTCGGCTGGAGTATGGACCAAGCATATAAATTTATTAAACAAAAAATTTTTATCGTGAGGATAAAAAATTGGATATAGATTTACTCAAAACTTTTATTGAAGTTGTCCGTACCCGGCATTTCGGTCGAGCAGCAGAAAACCTATATATTACGCAGTCTGCGGTGAGTTTTCGGATCCGCCAGTTGGAGCAGACCTTAGGGGTTAACCTGTTTCTCCGTCAGCGAAATAATATCCAATTGACCGCCGCCGGCGAACGGTTGTTGCCGCATGCACAAATGATAGTAACCGGGGTGCAAAGAGCCAAGGTGGATGTGGCGCTGGCCGACACCATGCGCAAGCAGTTATCGCTGGCCGGAACACCGAATGTCTGGGATGCGTTCTTACAGTTCGGGATCGCCAATATTGTTTCCGCCATGCCCGGGGTATCTTTGGTCGCCGAGGTCAGGGCTCAGCAGGAAAGCACGCGTCTGTTGCTTGAACGAACCCTTGACCTGGCGGTGTTGTTTGATCCGCCTAAGGTGGATGAGTTGGCGGTGGAGCGGCTTTGCACCTTGCCTATTATTCCGCTTAGCAGTTATAAAGATGCCAACCGCGAGAACTTTTTTGACAAGCAGTATGTGTTTGTAGACTGGGGCACCAGTTTTTCATTGTGGCATGCTCAGCAGTGTGTCGGCAGAACGCCACCCTATTTTCGCACCAGTACCGGCAGAATCGCGCTGGATTTGATACTGCAATGCGGCGGCAGTGCGTTTATTCCCGAGCGCCAGGCGAGCATGTATCTCGAATCCGGTGAGTTGCGCAGGGTGGAAGATGTCAGCGCCACGTCGCGCGACGTATTTATCGCCTATCACAAGGACAACGAACAAAAAGAATTAATCGAAACCCTGACGGAGCTGTTACTGGAACTCAGCAAGAATACGGGCGCAGGCAACGAATAGCACTGTTCTTGCCAAGATGAAGGTTACAGTCTTGTTATATAAATGTTTATGAATTATTCATGTCACCCCTCTTTCAGTTCGGTGACATTTTTTTGAAGATAAAATGTCGCATGTAATATTTTTGTCATTTAGCCGTGACAAACTGCACGCGTTCAAAAAATAGTGTGTTGCGATTATTGAGGAAATTACCATGCAATTTGCAAAATCTACTCTGGCATTAGCTCTGGCTGCTGGCCTGTCATTCCCGGCACTTGCTGATGTAACTGTTTACGGTAAAGCGAATGTGTCACTGCAATCTTCTGACGAAGGTGAAGGTTCTTTCACTGAAATCAAGAGTAATGCTTCACGTTTCGGCCTGAAGGGTTCTGAAAACCTGAGCGAAGGTCTGGACGTAATCTACAAGTTGGAATACCAGGTTGATTTGTCTGATGCCGACTCTAAAAACGGCAACGACAACATCGTACCGCGTAACCAGTACGTTGGTCTGAAAGGTAACTTCGGTGAAGTAGTTATCGGCCGTAACGATACGGCGCTGAAACAAGCTCAGGGTAAGGTTGACCTGTTCAATGACCTGGAAGCTGACCTTAAGCACATCTTCAAGGGTGAAAACCGTCTGGGTAACTCTATCACCTATACCTCTAACAGCCTGAACGGCTTTAAAGTGATCGGCAGCTTCATCGCTGAAGACACTGTGGACGGCAAAAACGGTTACTCTGTTGCCGTGACTTACGGTGATGCTGGCCTGAAGAAAACACCTGTGTTCGCTTCTGTTGCCACCGACAGCGACGTGAAGGGTTACGACATCGTTCGTGCGACCGTACAAGGTAAGGTAGCCGGTTTCAAACTGGGTGCAATGTACCAGACGCAAGAAAATACGGCGACCGGTGCTGACGCCGACGGTTACATGGTGAACGCGGCTTACGGTATCGGTAACACGACGCTGAAAGCGCAGTACCAAACCATGGACTTCGACGGTTCAGACAAGTCTGGCATCTCTGCCGGTGTTGATTACAAGCTGAACAAGAACACCAAACTGTACGGTTTCTACACCAGCTTCGATATGGATTCAGGTAACGATGACGACTACCTGGGTGTAGGTATCGAATACAAGTTCTAATCGCTCCCTGCGATAACAAAAACCCTGGTCCGACCGGGGTTTTTTGATCTTGGCCGTTTGCATATCGGCTTTTTGCTGTCGAATTCAGGCCGAGGCGTAGTCGGTTTTACCGCTCAGCCAGCGCTTACTCAGTTTTTCACTCAATTCGGGATAGCGACGCAGCATTTCCTTTGCGACGGGGCGAATTTGCGCGACCAGAGCGCGATCCCGGTTAAGGTCGGCGATTTTGAATTCGGCCACCCCGGTTTGCCGGGTGCCCAATACTTCGCCGGGGCCACGAATTTCCAGATCCCGTTCGGCGATGATAAAGCCGTCGTTACTGTCGCGCAGCACGCCGAGGCGTTTTTGTGCGGTCTGCGACAGCGGGGCGTGATACAGCAGTACACAATGGGAAACGGCTGCGCCACGGCCGACCCGTCCGCGCAGCTGGTGCAATTGCGCCAGTCCCAGGCGTTCAGGATTTTCAATGATAATCAGGCTGGCATTGGGTACATCGACGCCGACCTCGATCACCGTAGTGGCAACCAGCAGATCGATATGGCCTTCCTTGAAATCGGCCATCACGGCCTGCTTCTCGGCTGCCTTCATGCGTCCGTGTACCAGACCGATGCGCAGTTCCGGCAAGGTTTCCGCCAGTGACTTGGCGCTGTCCTCGGCGGCCTGGCATTGCAGCACCTCAGATTCGTCGATCAGGGTGCAGACCCAATAGACCTGGCGACCTTGTCCGGTGCAGGCGGATCGAACCCGCTCTATCACTTCCGGGCGGCGGGTGTCCGGGATTGCCACCGTGGTCACCGGAGTTCTTCCCGGAGGAAGTTCGTCGATAACCGAGGTTTCCAGATCGGCATAGGCGGTCATCGCCAGGGTGCGCGGAATAGGCGTTGCCGTCATAACCAGTTGGTGCGGGTAGCAGTCACCGAAGCGGCCCTTTTCCCGCAACGACAGCCGCTGATGTACGCCGAACCTGTGCTGTTCGTCGATGATGATAAGCGCCAGGTTGTTGAAGTTGACCTGCTCCTGAAACAGGGCATGAGTGCCGACTATCATCTGGGCTTCACCGCCGGCGACCTTTTCCAGGGTTTCGCTGCGCGCTTTCCCCTTGGTTTTACCGCCGAGGAACGCCACCTCGATACCCAGCGGTGTAAACCAGTTGGCGAAATTAATCGCGTGTTGTTCGGCGAGAATTTCCGTCGGTGCCATCAGGGCCACCTGGTATCCGGCCGCGATGGCGCAAAGCGCCGAGAGGGCGGCAACCAGGGTTTTTCCCGATCCCACATCGCCCTGAACCAGCCGCATCATAGGAAAGGGCTGGCCGATATCGGCCTTTATTTCGGCCACCACGCGGCGCTGGGCGTTGGTCGGGGCAAAGCTGAGTCGGGCGAGAAAATCGCTCTCCAGGCCGTGCTCCCCGGGCAGAGAAACGGATTTATGATTTTGACCTTGTTGTCTCAGTGCCAGCAGGCTGAGGTTTTGCGCCAGCAGTTCTTCAAATGCCAGGCGCTGTTGTGCCGGATGAAAGCCCTGTTCCAACAGCGCTTGGTCAACGTTTTGGGGCGGATTGTGCAGCAGCAACAGGGCATCGCGCAGGGCATATCCGGCCGGGCGGAATTCTGCGGGAACCAGTTCCTCGATATCGTATCTATGCAGCAGGTCAACGGCCTGTTCGCACAGGGCTCGCAAAGACAGCTGTTTTAGTCCCTCCGTGGTCGGATAAACCGGGGTCAGAGTATCCGCTTGTGGCTGCGGTTGATCGCTTAGGGTGTATTCGGGGTGAGCCATTTCAAGGCCCACCTTGCCGCGACGGACCTCGCCGAAACAGCGAATGGTTTTCCCCGCCGCGAGGTTGTTTTTTTGCGCCGCGGTAAAATTAAAGAAGCGCAGGGTCAGGCGACCCGTGCCGTCGTTAACCTGGCATACCAGCATACGGCGACGGCCAAAGGTGACCTGGCAGTTTTCTATTACCGCCGAGATGCAGACATGGCTATGCGGCAACAGTTCGCAGATGGGATAAACCCGGGTTCTGTCCTCATAGCGCAGCGGCAGGTGAAACAACAGATCCTGCACCGAATGAATACCCAGGCGCGCCAGGCGCTCGGCCATTTTCGGCCCGACGCCCTTGAGCTCACTCGCCGGGTATTGGGCTAATTTAGGTAGGGCCATCCACAAGTCCTTTGGCCGGTGAAAAATACAATGTCAGTGTACTCAAAGCCTTGTATCAAGTTCAAGGGCGCTTAAGGCGTTCCCAGAAAACCGCGTCAGCGAGGATTTCGCCGTTTTCGTCAAGAGCCGGGTAGGGCAACTGCTTGCGACGGCATTGTTTGGCAATGATCGGGTGGCAGCCTTCGAACAGCAAGGTGTGCTTGATCTCTTCGTCCAGCATATTGCGCTCGTATAAGCCGGCGGCCTCGCGCTGGCGCTGCGCTTCAAAGAGAATCAGCGCGGCGGCAACCGACACGTTGAGCGATTGCACCATGCCCTGCATAGGGATCACTATGTGTCTGTCGGCATGCTCCAGGGCGCGGGCAGAAATGCCGATTTTTTCCTGCCCGACTATGATGGCCGTGGGCTTGGTATAGTCAATTTCACGAAAGTCCACGGCGTTGTCACAGAGGTTGGTGGCCAGGATCTGCACGCCCGGGGTTTGTGCACGGATGGCCGCTACGGCATCATCGATGTGTTCGTGCATCTGGTTGTTGATCCAGTTTTTGCTGCCGCCGGAGGTGCTATTGGTCAGGCGTCGTTGTTTCCTTGGCCACACTGAATGAACGTGATGACAGCCCACCGCATCGGCGCTGCGCACGATGGCGGAGAGGTTGTGGTGTTTATGCACTTCTTCCAGACAGACGGTCAGATCCGTCTGGCGTCGGTCGAGTACGCGTTTGACTCTGAGAAAACGGTTTTCTTCCATCTTACTTCCTGGCAGAAAAAATGGCCTCGATTATACCCGAAAACGCCCCTTAAGGCATTACGCTGCGGTTTATCGGGTTTTGCAGGGAGATCAGGGTTTCGGTTGATTGAATGGCCTCGATGGCCTGAATTTTGTTGATCAGCACATCCTGCAGGTGATCTATGCTGCGCGCCATGACCTTGATAAAAATGCTGTAGTTGCCGGTGGTGTAATAGGCCTCGACTACTTCCTCCAAAGTACGTAACCGCTCCAGGGTTTGCGGGTAATCGCGGGCATTGTTGAGGTTGATGCCGATAAAGCAACAGACATCATAGCCGAGTCTTTTGGTGTCTATGCTGACCTGAGTGCCGCAAATGATCCCCGCCTGCTTCATTTTTTCCACCCGCACGTGGATGGTTCCTGCGCTGACGGCAAAACGTTTGGCGAGTTCTGCATAGGCGACACGCGCGTTATCCATCAGTGCATGAAGGATGGATCTGTCGAGATTGTCGATTTGATAATTTTCCATGGCAGAATTGCTCTTTGATTGATGAATATTAAAAATTAACCGGTTTATTTTGAATTAAAACTCTATGATTTTCTATTTTTGTTTTTGAATATTGATTAATGCTGTTTTTTTGTTGAGGATTGTTCCATCGATTTAACCTGGAGTGGGAATGAGGAAACCTATGAGCAGCAGTTATATACAACAACAAACACAGATCAGCCGGGTAAAGCAGTATTTCTCTGCGCAGCTGGAACAACGATTGGGCCTGGTGGAAGTGCAGGCGCCGCTTTTGACACAAACCGGTAGCGGCATTCAGGATGATTTGAGCGGCCATGAAAAGGCCGTAGCGGTACAGATACGGACGTTAGCGACATCGCGTTATGAGGTGGTGCATTCGCTGGCCAAGTGGAAGCGTAAAACGCTGGCCGATCACGGTTTTGAAACAGGGCAGGGCCTTTATACGCATATGAAGGCGTTGCGTCCGGATGAAGAGCGTTTGAGTCCGGTACACTCGGTTTATGTCGATCAGTGGGATTGGGAAAAAATCATTTGTCGCGACAGCGAGAGGAACCTGGCAACCCTGAAAAGCACGGTGGAGGATATCTACCGGGCAATGCTGGATACGCAGCAGCAGGTTGCCAGGGAATTCGGCCTGGCGGCGTTTTTACCTGAGCAGATCACCTTTATTCACAGTGAGGAACTGCGCCGGGCATATCCGACATTGAGCGCAAAAGAGCGTGAACGTGAAATCACCCGTGAG
>JBNKEN010000478.1:0-6634 GCA_050288805.1 Pseudoalteromonas sp. | reverse complement strand
CAAGTTGCTGGATCTAGGAACCGGCACCGGGGCCATTGCCTTGGCGCTTGCCAGCGAACGACCCGGCTGGCAGATTCAAGCGGTCGATCGTATCGCCGACGCCGTCGCCTTGGCGGAAGAAAATAGGGCGCGGCTCGGCTTCAACCAGGTTGAGGTATTGCAAAGCAACTGGTTTTCCGAACTGAAAGATGAAAAATATGATCTCATCGTCTCCAATCCGCCGTACATAGATGAAGCCGACCCGCACCTGAGCCAAGGAGACGTGGTGTTTGAACCGCTTTCGGCTCTGGTGGCGGCGGAACAGGGCATGGCGGACATTAAACAGATCATCAAAGATGCCCGTGAGCACCTTAATCCCGGCGGGTTTCTGCTATTGGAACACGGCTACCGGCAGGGACAGTTAGTCAGTGCTTTTTTCGCCCAAATGGCGTATAACAATATTTTAACCGTCCGTGACCTGGCGGGTAACGAACGGGTTACCATGGCACAATGGTTGACCTAGGTCTATGATTATAAAAACGAATATTGCCATATAATTAAGGGGTTCAGGATGTCTGATGAGTTCTTATTTTCCGACGACGCAATGGAAGAGCAGGAAGTAGTCTGTTTAGGCAGTTGGAAAGTTATGATAGTGGACGATGAACCCGAGGTTCATGCGGTCACCAAACTCGCTCTCAGTGATTTCGAATTTCAGGAGCGCAGACTCGAATTTATCAGCGCCTATTCTGGGGAGGAGGCGACAAAACTGATTCGCGACAATCCCGATACGGCCATCGTTTTGCTCGATGTGGTGATGGAAACCGACGACGCCGGGCTCAGAGTGGCGAAATTTATCCGCGAAGAAGAAAAGAACAACCATATTCGCATTATCTTGCGCACCGGCCAGCCAGGTCAGGCGCCTGAGCGCCAGGTTATCGTTAATTACGACATCAATGACTACAAATCGAAAACCGAACTGACGGCGCAAAAGTTGTTTACCGTGGTGATGTCGGGGCTGCGTTCCTACCGTGACATTCTGGCCATAGAACAGTCTCGTCAGGGTCTGGAAAAAATCATTACCGCCTCGCGCGACATCTTTTCTTCCCATTCGATGGAACATTTCATTCAAGGCGTTATCCAGCAGCTGACGTCCCTGCTTGGCGGCGTCGATCAGGCCATGTATGCCACCTCGCTGGTGGCCAGCAACCCGCGCGGCAATGATGCCAAACTCGTGGTGTTTGCCGCCCGCGGGGATTTCGAGAAAAGCGAAGGTAAGCCCATCGAAGAAGTCTTGTCGCCGGAGCAGCTTGAGGCCTGTCACCGAGCCCTGGAACAGAAAAGCATCGTTTATAAAGACGACTACCTGTTCGCCTATTGTTCCAGCCAGTACAACCACAATTCATTGCTTTATGTGTCGGGCGTGCCCAAGCGCCTGAATGAAACTCAGCGTCATCTTATCGAGATCTTTGCGCAAAACGTCCAGATCGCCTACGAAAACGTCCAGTTGCAGTCCGAGGTAGAAGATACCCAGCAGGAACTTGTCTGGCGTTTGAGTGAAGCGCTTGAGCTGCGTTCTACGGAAACCGGTAACCACGTGAAACGGGTTTCCCATATTTGCCATACCCTGGCCAAGGCCTACGGGCTTTCCGAACACGATGCGGAAATGCTGCGCCATGCAGCGCCGTTGCATGATGTAGGTAAGGTTGGTATCCCGGATGCGATTCTCAACAAACCGGGAAAACTGGACGACGAAGAATGGAAAATCATGCAATCCCATGCCCAGAAAGGCTATGCCATCTTACAGGATTCCCGCCGTCCATTGGTTCACGCCGGTGCGGTGATCGCCCTGGATCATCATGAGAAGTGGGACGGTAGCGGCTACCCGAACGGCAAGAAGGGAAGTGAAATCCACATCTACGGGCGTATCGTAGCCCTGGCGGATGTCTATGATGCCCTGCGTCACAAGCGTTGTTACAAGGAGGCGTGGGAACTTGCGGACGTGGTCAAGGAAATCGAGGGGTTGCGCGGGCGTCAGTTTGAGCCCAAACTGGTCGATGCCTTTATCGCCTGTATCGACGACCTGGAGCATATTTTGGAACTTTACCCGGATTAAATAAAAACAATGAGTTATCTAGCTGTAAAACACATCCATATTACCCTGGTTATTGTCAGCGTAATGCTTTTCTATGTCCGCGCATTTTCACGCCTTCGATCCGGCCGGCTGGCGTCCCGGCGTTGGCTGTTTATTTCCAGCCACGGGGCGGACACTCTGTTATTGTTGTCGGCCGTTGCGTTACTGGTGATGGCGGGAATGAATCCGCTGCAACAGCCCTGGCTCAGTGAAAAAATAGTCCTGGTGGTGGCCTATATCGGGCTTGGCATCTATGCGGCAAGAGAAAGCCGACGCCCGCGCCAATGGGCGCTGCTGGCGCTTTCGACCGTACTGCTGCTTGGCATCGGTTATCTGGCGGGCACCAAGCAGGCCATTGTGCTGTGAACTCGTCGCGTCGGTTGGTAACCGGCGTTAAAAGCGGGTAAACTATGCGGCGTTTTGTAACAGAAAAAGAGATGTACAGGTATTAATGTCGGATATCTGGTTAGAAGACGAAGACTACATTCAGCAGGCCTATCGCCGCGCGCCTATTTATGACTGCCTGGAGGCGGAAAAACATTGGGATCCGCGCGCCGATCTTTCGGCCTGTTACGAGGTACTGGATTCACTGCAACGGGATATCGACCGGTTAAGCGGTGAATATCCCGATCGTCACGAACAACTCGACAAGCTGGTCGATCACTTTTTTGGTGACTGGTGCTTCAGCGGCACCGGGCAAAAGGTTGCCGAATACAAACTTAACAGCCTGTATTACCTCTTAAGATACCGCACCGGTTCCAGCCTTTCTCTTGCTATTTTGCTGGCACACCTGTTGAGCGAGGGCGGGTTTGACGCCGCCTTGGTATTCTGCGAGGGAAGCTTGATGGTCCACGTGGCCATCAGCGATGATGAGGGCTACCTGATAGAACCCTT
This sequence comes from Pseudoalteromonas sp., assembly GCA_050288805.1. Classification (GTDB taxonomy): domain Bacteria; phylum Pseudomonadota; class Gammaproteobacteria; order Enterobacterales; family Alteromonadaceae; genus Pseudoalteromonas. Next base: position 3,630 of record JBNKEN010000478.1, on the reverse strand, counting down.
ATCGGGTCAGCAAGGCTGGTACCTGAATCCGGAAAACGAGGAAAAGGACGAGCAGGAACCGCTGGAAATGGTGCTCGGTGAAGAAGTCTATAAATTATTTCTCGCGCATCAGAAATGGGCCTTTATCGCCGCCGAACGTTTTGGGGAAGCACTGGGATGTGTTGAGCTGTTGATGGATCTCTTAGGCGATGACCCCTACGAAAGGCGCGACCGGGGGTATTTGTTGAACCAACTCGACTGTCCGAAAATGGCGAGAGAGGATCTGGAATTTTTTATCAGCGAATGCCCGGACGACCCGACCATCGAGCTTATCCGTCACCAAATCGAAGAGCTTGAATACAAGCACAACACTTTCCACTGAACCGAATAAAATAGGATTTCTTATGGCAGAGGCTTCTGCGGCCCCCTTGATCACCAATGACGCCGTGGTACTCGGCCTGTTGGCCGTGATACTGGGTGTGATTTTCAAAACGGCGCACAGCCAACACCGTATCTGGCTTAAGTTCTACAAATATGTGCCGGCGGTACTGCTGTGCTACTTTTTACCGTCGCTGCTCAATACCTTCGGTATCGTGGACGGCAGTGGTTCTAACATCTATTACGTTGCATCCCGCTATTTGTTGCCCGCGTGCCTGATCTTGCTGACCATCAGTATCGATCTGAAAGCCATCATCAAACTCGGGCCCAAGGCGCTGGTGATGTTTCTGACCGGCACCGCAGGTATCGTCATCGGCGGGCCGCTGGCTATTCTGTTGGTCAGCGCCGTGTACCCCGAGGCCGTCGGCGGACAAGGTCCGGATGCGGTGTGGCGCGGCATGACTACCATTGCCGGCAGCTGGATCGGCGGCAGCGCCAATCAGGCCTCAATGAAGGAAATGTTTGAAGTGGGCGGAGACATCTTCTCGGCCATGGTAACCGTGGATGTGATCGTCGCGAACCTATGGATGGCGGTGCTGCTGTTTATGGCGGGCAACCACAAGGCCATCGATGCGAAAACCGGCGCCGACACCTCCGCCATCGAAGCGCTGCGTCACAAGGTCGAGCAATACCACGCGGAAAATGCCCGTTTGCCGACCCTTAACGATTATATGATGATCATCGCCATTGCCTTCGGTATTACCGGTCTTTCCCATTTCTTCGCCGATATTCTGGGGCCGTTTTTCGGTGATAATTTCGCCTGGGCCAAACAGTACAGTCTGCACAGCAAGTTTTTCTGGCTGGTGGTGATCGCCACGACCATCGGCATCGGGCTGTCATTTACCCGGGTTCGCCATATCGAGGCCTTCGGCGCCTCTAAGGTCGCGTCCAGTCTGTTGTATATCCTGATCGCCTCGATCGGTTTGCACATGAATATCGCCGCGATCATGGACAGTCCTATATACTTTGTCATCGGCGTGATCTGGATGCTGACCCATGCCGGCCTGATGCTGCTGGTCGCCAAGCTGATTCGGGCGCCGCTGTTTTATATGGCCGTCGGCTCTCAGGCCAATGTCGGCGGTGCTGCGTCTGCCCCGGTTGTGGCCTCGGCGTTTCACCCGTCGTTGGCGCCCGTCGGTGTGCTTTTGGCCGTACTAGGTTATGGCGTTGGTACTTACATGGCCTATATGTGTGGTCTGATGATGCAGGCGGTTGCGCCTTAAGGAAATAAGCATGAATACTCAGGTAATCAAGATTCAATCCCTCGAACTGGCAAACGACAAGCCGTTTGTGCTGTTCGGCGGTATGAACGTGTTGGAATCCCGCGACTTGGCGATGCGCATTGCCGAACACTATGTGGAAGTGACCGGAAAACTGGGGATCCCCTACGTATTTAAGGCCTCGTTCGACAAGGCCAACCGTTCTTCCATCCATTCATACCGGGGACCCGGGATGGAAGAAGGTTTGAGAATCTTCGAAGAAATCAAAAACACCTTTAATGTGCCGCTGATCACCGATGTTCACGAGCCGCACCAGGCAGCGCCGGTTGCCGAGGTGGTCGATGTCATTCAGTTGCCGGCCTTCCTGGCGCGACAGACAGATCTGGTGGTTGCCATGGCGAAAACCGATGCGGTGATCAACGTTAAGAAGCCGCAGTTCCTGGCGCCCCATGAAATGCGCCATATCATTAGCAAATTTAATGAAGCCGGTAACGACAAGGTCGCATTGTGTGAACGCGGCTCGTGTTTCGGTTACAACAACCTGGTGGTTGATATGCTGGGCATGGACGATATGAAACAACTTGCACCGGTGATCTTTGATGCCACCCACGCGCTTCAGCGCCCGGGCGGCAGAGCCGATTCGGCAGACGGACGTCGCGCCCAGGCGGCCGAACTTGCGCGCAGCGGTATGGCCCTTGGTCTGGCGGGACTGTTTATCGAAGCGCACCCGAATCCGAACGAGGCAAAATGCGACGGCCCCTGTGCGCTGCCGCTTGCCAAGCTTGAAGGGTACTTGCAGCAGATGAAGGCGGTTGACGAATTGGTCAAGAGCTTCGAGCCGCTTGATACCAGCGCCAACGATCTTTAATCCGGCTAGGGTTTAGGAACTTCGTTGCGTTGCTTGAGGACTTCCCGCCGATAGGTGGCGGGAAAATCCTCAAAGTAACGTCCCAGCCACTTAGCCTGATGCTCCCGGTACGTTGCGGAAGGGAGTATTTTTTCCCTCAGCAGCGGATTGATTGTCGACAAAACCTTCTCGGCAAACTGGTTTTCAGCGAGCGCGGCACAGCCTATGGCACCGTGCACTAATTTTTCCTGATATCCCTCTATGGCGATGGATTGCAAAAGATTGTCGTTGTGCTTGGTATTGAAATAATCCTTCACAAACGGGTAATCGATACCGTAATCTATCCTGCCCGATGCGATCAATTCACCCAGCACCTCAGCCTGATCATTGGCCCGATAATTTAGGGCGCTTTTGCCTTTCGGCTTACCGGCTTCACGCAATGCCTGTATTTCCTTGCTGAACTTACGCGCTACGCTCTGCCCGTATACCAGACGGTCATCATTTAACAAGCTACGCAGGTTAACCGGCTCCCCGTGACGCGCGATGATCTCCTTTGACCGCTGGCGATCGGTTATTACCGCCAGGGGCGGATACACAGCGGTAATTTCGGACTGCAGCGCTAAGCTCTGTCGTTGCGGTTGAAATATCATGCAAGGGAAACAGGCATTTTTGCCTTCCCTGAAATAGCGCCCGATTCGGGCCTGAGGCAGTGTTTGCTTGATATGTTGAAACTGGGGGGTCAGGCGAATGAGCTCATCGACAAGTTTGTCGCAAAGCCCGTTTTGCCCGCCATGATCGGCGGCCGGAAAATGAAAGGGAGGGGCATCACTTTGCAACCAGTAAATTTCGATTTCTTGTGGCGAAGCTATGCTGCTGAACAGTATCAAAAATGGTGTTAACAATCGCCGCATCTTATTACCTCATCAGCTAACTCTATAACCAGTTTAACGGTTGCCGTAAATGCGGGCAAATTACTGCGTCAAGTCGCCGAATGAATACACTAGGTTGCGCTTAAGCTGGTATCTTTACTTTAGTGCGATATAATCCCTCAGATAAGAAAAACTAATGAGAATTTACCATGTCCCGTCGCCTCCCTCCCTTAAACGCCCTGAAGGCGTTTGAAGCCGCAGCCCGGAATCTCAGTTT
>JBNKEN010000477.1:0-4005 GCA_050288805.1 Pseudoalteromonas sp. | reverse complement strand
CCGCAAGGGCGGATAAAAGTTATTGGTTTTTAGAGTATTGACGTTTTGTTTTGCCCCTCCTGACGCTACAATAGCGGGCGATTTTACGCTAAGAGAACACTATGAGCCAAAGCGCCACGCAAATCTACAAGCGCCTGTTGACCTATGTCGGTGACTTTAAATGGGTCGCCGTGCTGTCCGTTTTCGGCATGCTGGGCTATTCCGCCATGGACGCCCTGTTTGTCGACCTGATGAAACCCTTTATCGATGAGGGATTGACCCGGCGCAACGCCGACGTCTTGGGCATGGCGCCCTATATAGTAATGGCGTTGGTGTTGGCCCGGGGGGTATTCAATTTCGTTTCGACGTACAGTTTGAGTTATGTGGGCTCCCAGGTGGTGCGTTCGTTGCGCCAGCAGTTGTTCGAGCATATGCTGCATTTACCCGTTTCCTTCCACGATCAGCACTCAAGCGGCGAGCTGATCTCCAAAATCACCTTTGACACCGAACAGGTTCAGCAGGCGATCACCAAGGCGCTGATGGTGCTCGTGCGTGAAGGGGCCTACGTGGCTTTCCTGCTGGTCGTGATGTTCAGGGCTAGCTGGAAATTGTCGCTGATTTTTCTACTGATCACACCGTTGGTGGCGGTGATCGTCGGTGTGGTATCGAAGCGTTTTCGCAAGATCTCCCGCAATATTCAAACGGCCATGGGCGACGTAACCCGTTGTTCGGAGCAAATGTTAAGTGGCCATAAGGTGATCCACGGGTTTGGCGGGCAAAGTCAGGAAGTGGGGCGTTTCGGTGAGGTGAACAACCGCAATCGCCAACAGCGTATCAAGATGGATGCGACCAAAGCGCTCAGCGTGTCAGTGATCCAAATTCTCGCGGCCTCAGCCATGGCGGTGATCCTGATGGTGATCTCCATGCCGTCGATGATCAACACCATTACCTCGGGCACCTTTGTTGCCCTCATCTCCTCGATGATGCTGATGCTCCGCCCCCTGAAGCAGCTGGCCAACGTCAACAGTGAATTACAGCGTGGTATTTCCGCGGCGCAAAGTATCTTCGCTATTTTGGATACCGAGCGAGAAAAAGACACCGGGACGCTGGCGCTTGATCACGCCAAGGGGGAAATCGCCGTTTCTCATCTCAGCTTTGCCTACCCGGGCAAGGAAGAGCCGGTATTAAAGGACTTGTCGTTGAACATCGCGGCAGGGCAGACCATCGCCCTGGTCGGGCGCTCGGGGTCGGGAAAATCGACGCTTTCAAACCTCTTACCGCGCTATTATGAAACCGCACAAAGCGGTGCGATAACGCTGGACGGTCTGCCCATCGAAGCTTACCGCCTGACCGACCTGCGCCGCCAGTTCGCCATCGTGTCTCAGCAGGTGGTGCTGTTTAACGACACCATTGCCAACAACATCTGCTACGGCCTGGAACAACCTCTCGATGAGGCTGCGCTGATCGAGGTGGCGAAAAAGGCCCATGTCTGGGAATTCGTCAAGGATCTGCCGGAAGGATTAAATACCCAGGTCGGTGAAAACGGCGTGATGCTGTCAGGCGGTCAGCGTCAGCGCATCGCCATCGCCCGCGCCATCGTCAAGGATGCGCCGGTTCTGATCCTCGATGAGGCCACGTCGGCGCTTGATACCGAATCGGAACGGCTGATCCAGCTCGCCCTCGACGAGCTGATGCAGGATAAAACCTGTATTATCATCGCTCACCGTTTGTCGACCATCGAAAATGTAGATTGCATTTATGTTATCGATCAGGGCAAGGTGGTGGAATGCGGCGATCACGCGACCCTGCTGGCAAAAGACGGCAGCTATGCCATGCTGCGCAAAATGCAGGCCGGTGAAGGCCTATGAGTTTTCTTGAACGTAGTTGGTATCGGGAAAAGCCCGGGGTTTTAAATTATTTGTTGCTGCCCCTTGCCGGCCTGTTCGGGTTGGTGGCGAAGATCCGCAAAACGCTGTTTCTATGGGGCGTCAAATCCGTTTACCGGGCGCCGGTTCCCGTGATTGTGGTCGGTAACATAGGTGTCGGGGGCAATGGTAAAACCCCGTTTGCCATCTGGCTATGCGACTATCTGACCGGCAAGGGTCTGAAGGTGGCCGTCATCAGCCGCGGATACGGTGGGCAAAGCGACCATTATCCGCTGCTGGTGGGTGCAACCTCGGATCCGGCGCTGTGTGGTGATGAACCCGTACTGCTTGCCAGACGCACCGGTTGTCCGGTGATGGTGGGGCCGGATCGCAAGGCCAGCATCGAATCCCTGGTGGCGCATTTTTCGCCGGACGTTATCGTCTCCGACGACGGTCTGCAACATTATAAAATGGCCCGCGATATCGAACTCTGCATTATCGATTCGAAGCGCCGACTCGGCAACGGCTTGCTGATACCGGCAGGACCGCTGCGCGAGCCCGAAGAAAGGCTTAAAAGCGTCGATTTGGTGATAGAAAACGGCGGCGATAGCGAGCTAAGCTACCAACTGCAAAGCGCCGGATTTTTCCGTGTCGGCAACAGTTTTCCGGTCGAGCTTGCACAGAATAGCGGCCGGGCGTATAGCGCCATCGGCAATCCGGCACGCTTTGAATCGTCGTTGACTGAGGCCGGTATCGAAATAACGGCAACGCGTCATTTTCGCGATCACCATGCATTTAGCGAGGCGGATTTTGCCGATCTCGGTGACGACGCTGTTTTTATGACCGAAAAAGACGCGGTGAAATGCCGTCGTTACGCCGGTGACAAATGGTACTATTTGAAGGTCGACGCCAAGGCGAGCGTGGGCCTGGAAAACGCAATCCACGATTTATTGAAAGCAAAAGGGATCCTCAATGGCCTTTGATACTAAATTACTCGAAATTATTGCCTGCCCGGTGACCAAGGGCAGACTGCGTTACGACAAGGAAAACGCGGAACTCATCAGCACGCAGGCGAAACTTGCGTATCCCATTCGCGATGATATTCCCGTGTTGCTTGAAAACGAAGCGCGCGAATTGAGCCTGGAAGAGGTTGAAAAGTGGAATTCGTAGTCGTTATTCCTGCCCGCTATGGCTCAAGCCGACTGCCGGGCAAACCGCTGGCGGATATCGCGGGCAAGCCCATGATCCAACATGTCTACGAAAAGGCAGTGGCGTCCGGCGCATCGCAGGTGGTGATTGCCACCGACGATGAGCGGGTAAAAAAGGTGTGTGACGGTTTCTGTAATCACGTGTTGATGACGGCGGAGCATCATCAGTCGGGCACCGAGCGGTTGGCCGAGGTGGTAGCGCAATTGACCCTGCCGATGGACACCATTATCGTCAACGTACAGGGCGACGAGCCTTTGTTGCCGCCGGAAAACGTATACCAGGTGGCTCACCTGCTGGCCAGTTCAGATGCGCCCATGGCCACCTTGAGTGTTGCGATAGACTCGGCGGAAGAGGTTTTCAACCCGAATGCGGTAAAGGTGGTGAGCGACAAGGACAATAATGCGCTGTATTTTTCCCGCGCATCCATTCCTTACTCCCGGGATGCCATGATGGCGGGCGACAACGAGACACTAAACCTGGCACATTATCAACGCCATATCGGTATCTACGCCTATCGCGCGGGATTTATCAGCAAGTATATCGAGCTGGAAGCGTCGCCTCTGGAGCAACTAGAATCGCTGGAGCAGTTGCGGGTGTTGCACCATGGCTACCGCATCAAGGTGGAAGAAGCGAAAGTCGCGCCTGAGGCCGGTGTCGACACGCCGGAAGATTTAGCGCGCGTACAAGCGTATTTTAATGACTGATATCCCGGTTCTTCTCAGTCACCCGGATTTTTATGTGATAGAAAAGCCCGCCGGGGTGAGCTTTCACAGTGAGTCCGGCGAAGGACTGGTGGTCAAGCTGGAAGCCCTGCTCGGCGAAAAGCTATATCCGGTTCACAGGCTGGATAAGGTTACATCGGGCCTGCTGCTTTTTGCCCGCAGCGCTAAAGCCGCGGCGGAACTGGCCGGTTTGTTTCAGGCCAAGACAATCGAGAAATATTACCTCGCCG
>JBNKEN010000476.1:0-8903 GCA_050288805.1 Pseudoalteromonas sp. | reverse complement strand
ATGCCCATATATTGATCACCGGGGAAAACGGCACCGGCAAGAGCCTGCTGGCGGAGGAAATACATCGCGTATCCGGTCGCGCCGGCGAGCGTTTTGTCGGCGTCAATATGGGCGCGATCCCCGAATCCCTGTTTGAAAGCGAGCTGTTCGGCCATAAAAAGGGCGCCTTTACCGATGCCCGCGAAGACAGGGTAGGGCGTTTTGAACTGGCCGACCGCGGCACCCTGTTTTTAGATGAAATCGGCACCCTGCCGTTGGCGCTTCAGAGCAAATTGCTGAGGGTGCTGGAAAGCCGGGAATATGAGATCGTCGGCAGCAGCCAGACCCGCACGTCGAGCGCCCGCATTATTTCGGCCACCAACCGGGATCTGCAAGCTGCGATCCGCGACAATGGGTTTCGCCGCGACCTGTATTTTCGCCTCAATACCCTGACCTTGCATATTCCGCCGCTGAGAGAGCGGCGAGAGGACATACTGCCGCTCGCCGAGCATTTGCTGGCGCGCCTTGCGCTGCGATACCAAAGGCCCGGCCTGACGCTGTCGGATGACGCCAGGCAGCGCCTGCTCGCTCATACCTGGCCCGGCAATATTCGGGAGCTGAGCCACAGTCTGGAACGGGCGGCAATTCTCAGTGACAGCGAAGAAATCGGCGCCGATGCCCTGGCGCTGGATACCTGCCAGGCTCACGAAAGCAGCGAAGCGCTTCCCCTTCTGCCCCTGGAAGAGCTGGAAAAGCAGATGATCGCGAAGGCGTTAAAGCAGTTTGACGGCAACGTGGTGGCGGCGGGAGAGTTTCTCGGCCTCAGCAAGTCGGCGATTTACCGGCGTATCGACAAACACGGACTGGAAAAATAGACGGAGCGGGCATGAGCAAACCGGTAAAGACTCGCTCGTTGGAAAAGCGAATAGTGACGCGCCTGGTGGCGCTCAATCTGTTGATAGCGGCCATCGGGGCGGCCCTGTGCGTGACCTTGTCTTTGTCGCCTCTCGGTGCATTCACCCTGTTGGCCGCTCTGGCAGTTATCGGCCTGGTGCTGAGTGCGGGGCTGTACCGCAGCGTAACCGACGCCTGCGAACGGTTTGCTTCCCAGCTCGATGCTATCGGCAATGACGAGTATAACACCTGGTATTTTGCCGCCTATAACGGGGGCAGGTTGGCGGCCCTGAAAGGGGATGTGGAACGGCTTGCGGCAACGGCGGCGCACAAGCACCATACCTATCTGCAAAGCGAATCCATGCTGGTCGATTTGATTGGCGCCCTTAACCTGCCGCTGTTGTTGCTCGACGCTCAGGGGGTGCTTTATCAGGCCAATGCGGCGTTTGGCCGAATCTACGGCGACGCGTTGCCCGAACCCGGCCTGCGTCCTATGGCGCTTGGACTGGTTGACGAAGCGCAAGGGTGGCGGCTGGCCGAGACGGCGCCGTTTAACGGACGCTATCAGGTCTTCGCCCATGGTGTGATGCGTGCGGGCCAGCGTTATACGCTGCTGGCGTTTTTCAGCATCGAGCAGGCGCTGCGAGACAACGAAAAAACCGTATGGCGTCAGCTGCTCAGGGTGCTCAACCACGAGGTACGCAATTCCCTGACCCCGATTTACTCCATGAGCCAGTCGCTGCAACAACTCAAACGCCAGGGGGGGCTGGCCGGACGCGACGACGACCTCGGCAGCGACATGCTGATGGTAATCGAAAAACGGGCGCGTCATTTGCTGGCCTTTGTCGAAAATGCCAGCAGTCTTTCATCCCTACCTTCGCCGCGGATCACGCAAATAAGCAACGCAGACGTGAACCAGCGCTTGAAGGTGCTTTATCCGGATCTGGTTATCGCTCCCGGGCCCGAGTTGCATTTCTACGCGGACATGGGGCAGCTGGAACAGGCGCTGATCAACCTGATCAAGAATGCCGGGGAAGCCAGCGATGGCGATAAGGTGACGCTGAGCTGGCGTAAAACCGACGACAACGTAAGGCTGGAGATCCTGGATAGCGGCACCGGGATAGCGAACCCGGATAACCTGTTCGTGCCGTTTTACACCACCAAGCCGCAAGGCTCGGGCATCGGCCTGGTGATAAGCCGTGAGCTGGTGCGCAACCAGGGCGGCGAGCTGAGGCTTGAAAACCGCCGCGACGGCAGCGGATGTGTGGCCTCACTGACTCTTTGCGCGACCTGAAAAACGCCGGGGTAGCCTGACTCTGTTATGTGTTTTGACCGCTAAACCAGGGTGATAGCAGGCGCTGAAGCAAAGCGATAATTGACTTCTTATTAGCGTTTACTAATATAACTGCCAGCAGGCGGCCAAGGGCCCAGCCTCCATCGGAAATATCCGCATTCAAAAGGAAACCGTCATGAAATATATTTGTCTTGTCGCCGCCTCGGCCGCGCTGTTAAACCTGACCTCGCCCGCAAGCGCGGGGGAAAACGAAGAGCTGGCCGGGCTGATGGCCGAAGCGCAACAACGCGCGGGTGCACTTGGCAAACAGCTCAAGTCTGAATTGCAGGCGGCCATCAAGGCGGGCGGGCCGGTGAACGGCATCAAGATCTGTCGCGAAAGGGCACCCGAGATAGCGGCGTCGCTGTCGAACGAGGGCTGGAGCGTCGGCCGTACCAGCCTTAAATACCGCAACGAGCACAATGCGCCCGATGAATACGAGCAAGGGGTGTTGCAGGCGTACCTGACAAAACTGGCCGACGGGGCATCGCCGGAGACGTTAAAACAGGGTGAAATCGTAATGAAGGAAGACGGCAGCCGCAGTTTTCGCTATATGCAGCCGATCATGACGGGGCCGGTTTGCCTTACCTGTCACGGCGGCGAACCGACGCCCGAGGTGAAACAGGCGCTCGAACGGTATTATCCCGCCGACAAGGCCACGGGGTTCGGCCTTGGAGATTTACGCGGCGCCTTTACCCTGGAAAAGGCGCTGTAAGCCTGGTTCAGACTTCGCTCGGCAATCCGGCGGCAACCCAGGCCTGAAAGCCTCCGGCAACCGAATAGACGTCTTCAAAGCCCATTTTTTGCAGCGACTCGGCAGCCAGTGCCGAGCGGGCGCCCGAACGGCAGATCAGGTAAATCGGTCGGCTGGCCAGTTCTTCCAGGGCAGGCAGGGTATCGCAATGATGGCTCATTTCAGGGTGCTGGTGGATGCGCATTTCCAACACGCCGCGCGGATAGTTGACGGCCCGGTCGATATGACCCGCCTGAAACTCCTCCGGTTCACGTATATCGATAAGAATGCAGTGGTGATCGGCAAGCGCACCGGACAGGGTCGCGACATCGATCTCCTTAATATGCAGTTTGGCTTCTGCCACCAGTTCCTGCGATGTTTTCATGGCCTACTCCTATAAAACAGACTGGTACAACACGGCGCCCGCCATGAAAAGCAGGAAGACCGCAAACCCTTTTTGCAGTTTATGCTGGTCGATACGCCCGCCGATCCAGTTACCGGCAAAGCTGCCCACAATACCCAGTAACGCAATCAAACCCATTACCGACCAGTCGAACACCAGGCCCTCGGCGGAATAGGCCGAATAGTACTTGGCAAAACCCACCAACGATTTCAGTGCGATGATCAGTAAACTGGTGCCCACCGCCAGCGTCATGGGAACGCCGCCGAGCAGCACCAGGGCTGGGACGATGAGGAAACCGCCGCCGACCCCGACAAAACCGGTAATGGCGCCGACCACCAGGCCGTCGAGGACCACCTTGGCGACCCTGAGCTGACCGAGCTGCGGTGCGCCCTTGCGGCGCCACATCATCACGGCCGCCGCCGCCATCAGGATCACGAACAGCAGAAGCTGGATGCGGCTGTCCACCAGGGTACCGGCCCAGGCGCCGCCGTAGGTGCCTATCATGCCGGGGATCCCGAACAGCGCGACATGAGGCCAGGAAACACGGCGCTGATAGACGTTCACCGTACTGCCGAACAGGCTGATCAGCGCAACCACCAGTAGCGATGAAGCGATCGCCATATCCGCCGACATGCCGACCAGATACATCAATACGGGGACGGTCAGGATCGAACCGCCGGAACCGAAGATCCCGAGGCTTAAGCCGATCAATACGGCTCCTAAAAGCGCATGTAACATACGGGCTCCTTACAGATGACCTTTTACAGCTGATTGATCGGGAGTTTCAGGTAAACCTTGCCCTTTTCGTCCGCCGGCGGCATATGTCCTGCCCGGATATTGACCTGAATCGAGGGCAATATCAGGCGCGGCATGGCCAGGGTGGCGTCGCGCGCTTCACGGCGGGCGACAAAGGCTTCCTTACTCACGCCGTCATGAACATGGATATTGTGTTCGCGCTGGGCCTTGACCGTTGTTCGGAATTCGTGTCCGCGCCCCTCGGTGGGGTAGTCATGACAGATGTAGAGTTCGGTTTCTTGCGGCAGCGCCAACAGGCTTGATATCGAATCGAACAGGGTGGCCGCACTGCCGCCGGGGAAATCGCAGCGGGCGGTGCCGACATCCGGCATAAACAGGGTATCGCCGACGAAGGCGGCGCGCTCGTCGATAAGGTAAACCAGATCCGCCGGGGTGTGACCCGGGCTGTGAATGGCGCGGATCGTCATGCCACCGACCTGCAACACATCGCCGTCGTTGAGCAGGCGATCGAACTGGGAGCCGTCGGGCAAAAACTCTTTTTCCAGGTTAAACACCTCTTTGAAGATGCTTTGCACCTGTTGGATTTCGCTGCCGATCGCCACCTTGGCGCCGAGCTGCTCGCGGAAAAACGGCGCCGCGGAAAGATGATCCGCATGGGCATGGGTTTCGAGCACCCATTCGACCTCGAGCCGGTGTTCTTTTACATAGCCGAGAATTTGCTCCGCGCCTTTCGTTGCGGTGCGGCCCGATTTATAGTCGAAATCGAGAACGGGATCGATGATCACCGCTTTCGACGTTTTGACGTCGTTCACCACATAGCTGAAGGTCTCGCTGTCGTTATCGAGAAAAGCCTTGATTTGATGGCCCATGATGATCTCCTCGTAATGCCAATGCCCGGCGACGATTGTACGTCGAAGGGTGTGTAATTGTTTTTTGATAATCGGAAAGCGATGTAACTTCGGTTGTGTCTTTGGCTCGGCCAGCTCGTTTCCGCAAGGCTCTATTAGGTTCCCGAAGGGGTCGTTGAAGCCTTAATTCGTGGCGCAAAAGAGGCGCACGAAATCAATATATGTAAACTTAGAATAAGTATATAACCAAAAAAAATATATAAACAGCGTAATCTTTTTTTGAATAAAATTTCATCTTTAACTCACTGAAAAAGTTCAGTAATGTTAGTTGTGTTCACTTAATATCAAGCCCTTTTCTGTTTTGGAAATGCAGTGGTTTCGGTGACTCGGTATTTTGGCTGGCTGACCAGCAGACGAAATTGACGCTTGGTGAACAAATTATGGGCACTACCTACCCTGCGCGGTAAAACCGTGAAGGCGCGCCCTCAGATCAACGATCCTCCCGGTTGTAATTCATAGAGGAAAATTCATGTGGTTGTTAAAAGCTAAAACTCCCCGCAGCGAACTGCCCGAGGCAGATATCTTGTGTTCAGAAAAGAAACACAAGCTGTCGATGCTTCGCAGCGTCACCGATTCCCAGGCAATGATCGAGTTCGACATCGACGGCCACGTTGTCGATGCCAACGAGAACTTTTTATCTGTGGTCGGGTATCGCCTGGAGCAAATCAAGGGCAAGCACCATCGGCTCTTTTGTGAGTCGGGCTATACGCAATCGACGGAATATCGCCAATTTTGGCAGACACTGGCCCGCGGCGAACATGTCTCAGGACGCTTTCATCGATTGAACAGCCGGGGTGAAGATATCTGGCTGGAGGCCTGTTATTCCCCGTTGGTTGACGAGGAGGGGCGGCTTTACGGGGTGGTTAAAATTGCCTCGGATGTCACCGAGAGCGTGGTCAAAGCCAATGAACAGGAAGAAGTGCTGAAGGCATTGGACAGATCAATGGCGGTGATCCAGTTTGATCTCGGCGGCAATATACTCGTTGCCAACGACAATTTTCTCGCCACGGTGGGATATCGGATGGACGAGATCAGGGGAAAGCATCACCGTATTTTTTGCTCGCAGGCCTATGCGCAAAGTCACGAATACAGCGCATTCTGGCAATGCCTCAATCAGGGCGAATATGTCTCGGGATTGTTTGAACGATTCGATGCTAAGGGCCGCCAGTTGTGGCTGGAAGCCAGCTATAACCCGATTTTTGATGGTCATGGCAAGTTGAGCAAAATCGTCAAATTCGCCACGGACGTGACGGCCCGCATAGAACGTGAAAAGGCTGCCGCCGAGGCCGTCTATGCCACCTCCATCGAGACCGAACAGGTGTCTTCGCAGGCCAACGAGGTGCTGCAGCAAATGGTGGCCTTGATGGAGCGGATCACCGCTGACGTGGAAAAAGTGGCGCACAATATCAGCGAGCTGAATACGCAGTCAGAAAAAATCAACAGCATTACCAAAACCATTTCAGCCATCGCCGAGCAGACCAATTTACTGTCGCTCAATGCGGCCATTGAAGCGGCCCGGGCGGGTGAAGAGGGGCGTGGCTTTGCCGTCGTCGCGGACGAAGTGAGGCAGCTTGCGATGCGCACCGCACAATCGACGCGGGAAATCGCCGAGATGGTGAAGGCCAACGGGGAACTCACCGAGCGCGTTACGGTGAATATCTCGTCGACCGAGGGCAATGCACGCAACGGCGCTGACCTGGTTACGCAGGTTGCGGCGGTCATTGAGCAGATCAATTGCGGCGTTGAGGACGTGGTCAAGGCGGTGGAGAAAATGTCAGCCTGATTGGCCGTTAAGCCCACAGGATTTAACCTGATGAAGTAAAAGAAAACCGGGCAAATTGCCCGGTTTTTGTTTTTTAATCAACAAGGATAGAAGAATTAAAAACGATACGAGGCCTGCAGGGTCAGGCTGCGTCCCGGTTCTACCCAGGTGGCGTACATGCCTGTCGGAGCAAACGACATGTCGGTGCTGTAGCTGCTGGTGTAGCGATCGGTGAGGTTTTTACCGATCAGGGCAAGTGACCAGCCGCTGTCGTAGTCGGCCAGTGCCAAACGGGCGTTCAGCTTGCCGTAACCGCTTTGGGCGGTGAACGGGTTGAGATCGTAGTTGGTGTAGTAATGCGACTTGAACACCGCTTCGAGGTTGAAGGTCAGCTCCATCGAACCGCCCAGCTCCTGCAGGTAATCGAGGTTGACGCTGCCCGACCATTTTGGCGAATAGGCGCCCGGTTTGCCTGCATAGTCACAGGTAACGCCGTTGGCTTCGATGTTGTCGGGCGTATACATCAGGCTGTTGAAGCATTTAGCCCCGCTGAATTCATCCCAACTGAAATCCAGGTAGGCGACATTACCCGACAGCTGCCAGTTTTCGCTCATCAGCCAGCGAGCGTCGACCTCTACCCCCTGGCTGCTGGATTCAGCGCCGTTCTCGACGTAGAAACCGGCTACGCCGTCAAAGGTCGAGGTCTGCAGATCCTTGAACTGCATGTTAAACGCCGCGATATTGAGATCCATGGCGCCGCCCGCGAGGGTCAGCTTGGTGCCCACTTCATAGGCGGTGACCTTTTCCGGTTCGAACTCCCAGTCTTTCGCCAGATTGGCGCGGGCGTCGAAGCCGCCGGACTTGGAACCGGTCGAGACCGACGCGTAAACCATGCCGTTATTCAGCTGACGGCTCAGGGTCAGCGAGGGGTTGAATTCGTTTTCGCTACGCGAACCGCTGACAGCGTGTTGCTCAAGCCCCAAATTGTTTTTCAGGACCGCAAGGTAATAAGGGGTCGGCAATACGGCCGGCAGACCCATGGCCTGCAGCGCTGCGGGAACGTTTATCACCGGCAGATCGTTGACCGGGGTGCCGCTGCTCAGCTCCACCATTGAAAGCGAGCGCTCGGCGTCCTTGTCTTCCTTCGAGTAACGCAGGCCCAATGAGGCTTGCCAGTTATCGGAAAACTGATAGTCGAACTTGGCGAACGCCGCCAGGGTGTCGGCGTCGCTTTGGTAGCTGCGCGGGCCCACGGCGTTCAGCGGGTAAATGCGGTACTGCTCGGTAAAGTCCAGCTCGGTGCGCTGGTAATAAAGCCCGGCAATGTAATTGAAATCGCCGTCGAGATTGGAGGTCAGGCGCAGTTCCTGGCTGAACTGGTTGAAATCCTCGTTACTGTCGGCGCGGTAGGTCAGCGGAGCAGGGCCGTGATCGCCGTCGTTGGCCTGCTTCATGCTGTAATCCTGCCAGCCGGTGACGCTGGTCAGCACCAGGTTGCCGAGATCCCATTCCGCGTTCAGGGTCCAGTACTCGGCCTCGTAGTCGCCGAATTCGTCTTCGCCGAGAACCGCCAGGCCCTTGTTCAGCTTGTCGTCGACCACATAGTTCGAGACGTCACCAAAATAGGCGGGCAGCGGAGTGCCGTAAAGCACGGGTTCCGCCAGCGGCTGGCTTGGCGTGATGCCGGTGTTTTCCTCGTCATCGCGCTGATATTTCAGCGATACCTTGATGTCGTCGGTGGGTTGCCAGGCCAGGCTGATACGGCCGAAAAAGCCGTCACGGCCCACTTCGTCGCGGTTTGCCAGGGTGTTGTGAAACACGCCGTCCTGATCGATCATTTTTATTGCCACGCGGGCCTGCAGGGTGTCGGTCAGGGCCGAGCTTAGCGCACCGTCTACCGTGTAGCCGTTGTCGAATTCGTAGGCCGCGCTCAGGTAACCGCTCAGCTCTTCGGTCGGCTCGGCCGTGGTGATGTTGAGTGCCCCGGCGGTGGTGTTTTTACCGAACAGGGTCGATTGCGGACCGCGCAGCACCTCGAAGCGTGCCAGATCCAGGAAGGCGCTGCGCATCTGGTAGGCGCGCCCGCGATAGACGCCGTCGACATAGGTGCCGACGGTTTGCTCAAAGCCCTGGTT
>JBNKEN010000475.1:0-11546 GCA_050288805.1 Pseudoalteromonas sp. | reverse complement strand
AATTTTCATGCAATTTTCATGCAATTTTCATGCAATTTTCACGGTTGCAGCCCAACATCATTAACGATAGAGTAAATAACAGCGTGATTAATAAATAAAATGGAACTTTATGAGTATTTGGGAAGTGGATAAGTTAATACTATTTATAGCGTTTGTTATTCCCGGCTTCATTAGTATCAAAGCCTATGAACTCTATTTTTCCGGCCAAGTAAAAGATTCTTCAAAACAGATCGTAGATGCAATTACTTACAGCTGTATTAACTACGCATTGTTGTCTTGGCTCATTCTATCCATAGAAAACTCCTCACTAAAATCAGCCTGCCCCACTATTTATAACTTTTACATCATATTCGTATTATTTATCGCACCTATCGTATGGGTGTATTTATGGAAACGTATTAGAGAAAGTAAAGCATTTCAAAAAAACGCACCGCACCCCATAGGAAAACCATGGGATTATGTTTTCTCAAAAGGTGTGCCATATTGGGTAAAAGTTACCCTCAAGGATGGCACCGTTATTGGTGGGAAATATGCTTACAATTCATTTGCCTCCAGTTCACCACACGAAGAACAAATTTATCTAGAGGAAACATGGGTTTTAAACGATAACGGGGGATTTATTCGAGCAAAGAATAACTCCTCAGGTGTGATTATATTGACGAGAGAAATATCTCATGTTGAATTAAGAGAATATAAGGATTAATAAAATGCCAGGAAAACAAAACGAGAATCAGCCACAGCCACTTCGCGAAGGCTATAACCCTCAGGAAAGAGGTTACCGACCACATACTACCGATACAGATAAACCAAAACCACACTATGGATATCAACCACCAACGAAGGCAGGTGACCCCCAACAACCTTCACCACCTCCTGGTGATGAATAACAAAAAACCCGGCATTCGCCGGGTTTTTAATACTGTTCTTTGGGAACGAAAGGCCGTTTGACCGGCCTGAGGTCAGAAGAATTTACTTCTTCTTCACTGCCTTCTTGTTAGGCAGGTCGGTGATCGAACCTTCGAAGATCTCGGCAGCCAGGCCGATAGACTCGTTCAGGGTCGGGTGAGCGTGGATGGTCAGGGCCAGGTCTTCACCGTCGGCGCCCATTTCAACCGCCAGGCCGATTTCACCCAGCATTTCACCGGCATTGATACCGACCATGGCACCACCGATCACGCGGCCGCTTTCCTTATCGAAAATCAGCTTGGTTTGACCTTCGGTGCGCGCAGAGGCGATGGCACGGCCGGAAGCGGCCCACGGGAATACCGCGGTTTCGATGCTCATGCCCTTCTCTTTCGCTTCCTTCTCGGTTACACCCACCCATGCGATTTCTGGATCTGTGTAGGCGATTGAAGGAATGCACTTAGGATCGAAGAAATGTTTCTGGCCCGAGATAACCTCGGCAGCAACGTGACCTTCGTGAACCGCTTTGTGAGCCAGCATAGGCTGGCCTACGATGTCGCCGATCGCATAGATGTGACCCACGTTGGTTTTCATCTGCTTGTCGGTGCTGATAAAGCCGCGCTCATCAACCGCCACGCCCGCTTTCTCGGCGTCCAGCAGCTTACCGTTAGGCGTACGACCTACGGCAACCAGTACCTTGTCGTAACGAACCGGCTCGGCCGGCGCTTCTTTGCCTTCGAAGGTAACGTACAGGCCGTCGTCTTTCGCTTCAACCGCCACTACCTTGGTAGACAGCATGATGTTGAACTTGTCTTTAACGTAGCGGGTGTAGATCTTGATAACGTCTTTGTCGGCCGCAGGAACCAGCTGGTCGGCAAATTCAACCACGTCGATCTGTGAACCCAGGGCACGGTAAACCGTACCCATTTCCAGACCAATGATACCACCGCCCAGAACCAGCAGCTTTTCAGGAACGTCTTTCAGTTCCAGGGCGCCGGTTGAATCGATTACGCGATCATCGGCAGGGATGAAAGGCAGGTTAACCGGCTGAGAACCGGCCGCGATAATAGCATTGTCGAAGGTTACGGTTGTGGTGCCGTTTTCGCCTTCTACGGCGATGGTGTTGCTGCCGGTGAATTTACCGTAGCCGTTGACTACCTTCACCTTACGCATCTTGGCCATGCCGTCCAGGCCGCCGGTCAGCTGACCGATCACAGACTCTTTCCAAGAACGGATCTTGTCGATATCGATTTGCGGTGCGCCGAAAGACACGCCGTGTGACGCCATTTCGGCGGCATCGTCGATCACCTTAGCAACGTGAAGCAGTGCTTTAGAAGGAATACAACCTACGTTCAGACACACACCACCCAGGGTATTGCGCGATTCGATCAGGGTGACTTCCAGACCCAAATCCGCAGCACGGAAAGCTGCAGAATAACCACCTGGGCCACCGCCCAGTACAACGACTTGCGTTTTGATTTCGTTGCTCATGCTATTACCTTAATTGTTTTCGAACGGGACACTGCCGTATCCAAGCAAACATCAACGGCAGGGTACAAATTTGTGCAAAGATTGTATCATTGCAAACAGTAAAAATCCCAGTAAAAACCGATTACTGGGATTCGTTTCTTAAATTACATCACCAGTTGGCGAATATCGCTCAGGTAACTGGCTAAAGTCGCGGTAAAGCGTGCAGCCAGGGCACCGTCGATCACGCGGTGATCGTACGAGCAGCTGAGCGGAACCATCAGGCGCGGCTCGAACTCTTTACCGTTCCACTTCGGCTTGATATCCGACTTGGAGACACCCAAAATCGCCACCTCAGGCGCATTCACGATAGGCGTAAACGCCGTGCCGCCGATGCCGCCGAGGCTTGAAATGGTAAAACAGCCGCCCTGCATGTCAGATGCTGTCAGTTTGCCGTCACGGGCCTTGGCGGAGATTTCCATCAGCTCGCGCGAAAGCTCCATGATGCCCTTCTTGTTCACGTCGCGCACAACCGGCACAACCAGGCCGTTCGGCGTATCGACCGCGATGCCGATATGAACGTATTTCTTCAGGACCAGGCTCTCACCGTCTTCCGAAAGCGACGAGTTGAAGGTAGGGAAATCTTCCAGCGCCTTGGCCGCCGCCTTCATGATGAACACCAGCGGCGTGATCTTGACGCCCAGCTTCTTCTTCTCGCTGAGAACGTTTTGTTCCTTACGGAAGTCTTCCAGGGCGGTGATGTCCGCCTCGTCGAACTGGGTCACGTGCGGGATCATCGCCCAGTTACGGGCCAGGTTGGCACCCGAGATCTTCTGAATGCGAGAGAGTTTCTTCTCTTCTACGTCGCCGAACTTACTGAAGTCGACCTTAGGCCAAGGGATCAGATCCAGACCGCCGCCGTTTGAGGCCTTGATCTGGCCGCTCTCGACCTTGCGCACCAGCTCTTTCACGTAATTCTGGACGTCTTCTTTCACCACGCGATTCTTGCGGCCGCTGCCCTTGACCTTCGCCAGGTTGATACCGAATTCGCGCGCCAGACGACGTACCACGGGCGATGCGTGAGCATATTCGCTGTTGGCAACAAAACCGTCGTTTTCCGGCTTGGCAGGCGCCGCAGCCGGTTTGCTCTCGGCAACCGGGGCTACCGGCGCTGCAGCCGGGGCCGCAACCGGTGCCGGCGCTGCGCCCGCAACCTCGAAGGTAAAGATCAGGCTGCCGGTTTTCACCTTGTCACCCGCATTCACCTTCACGTCCTTCACGATACCGGCGAACGGCGCAGGCACTTCCATCGAGGCCTTGTCGCCTTCAACGGTAATGAGCGATTGTTCTTCCGATACGCTGTCGCCGACGGATACCATCACCTCGGTGACTTCCACTTCGTCGCCGCCGATATCCGGCACCACGACTTCACGCACGGCGCTCGCCGCAGGTGCTGCCGGAGCCGGAGCCGCAGCAGGAGCAGCCGCTGCAACGGCAGGCGCTGCCGTACCGGTTTCAAATACAAATACCAGAGAGCCGGTTTTCACCTTGTCGCCGACATTCACCTTGATTTCTTTTACGGTACCGGCCACGGGCGCAGGTACTTCCATCGAGGCCTTATCGCCCTCGACGTTCAGGATAGACTGGTCCAGCTCGACGCTGTCGCCCACCGCAACCATGATCTCGGTGACTTCAACTTCGTCGTCGCCGATATCCGGTACGCTGACCTCAACCACGGCGCTCGCCACCGGTGCGGCTGCCGCAGCAGGTGCTGCAACGGGAGCTTCGGCCGCAGGCGCGGCTGCGCCCTCGGCATTTGTTTCGAAAATCATGATCAGCGAACCGGTCGACACCTTGTCGCCCTCTGCAATCTTGATTTCCCGGACGATGCCCGCCTGAGATGCCGGCACTTCCATCGAGGCCTTGTCGCCCTCAACGGTGATAAGCGACTGATCGACATCTACCGTATCGCCTACCGAGACCAGGATCTCGGTGACTTCAACCTCATCAGCGCCAATATCTGGAACGTTAATTTCGATTGTCATAATAAAACCTCTTACGCGTACAGCGGATTCAGCTTGTCGCTGTCGATGTCAAATTTCTTGATGGCGTCGCTGATCACAGACTTCTCAACCGCGCCCTTCTTGGCCAGTTCGGTCAGGGCCGCAACCACCACGTAACCGGCGTTCACCTCGAAGTGACGACGCAGGTTTTCACGGCTGTCCGAGCGACCGTAGCCGTCGGTACCCAGCACGCGGTAAGACTCGGCCGGAATAAAGGCGCGAATTTGCTCGGCGTAGTTCTTCATGTAGTCGGTTGCCGCGATCGCCGGTTCGTTGCCAAGCACCGTGGCCAGGTAAGGAACCTTAGGCTCGGCTTCCGGGTGCAGCATGTTGTAGCGATCTACGTCCTGCGCTTCGCGGGTGATCTCGTTGAACGAGGTCACCGAGAAGACGTCGGAACCGATGCCGTAGTCGTCGGAAAGGATCTGGGCGGCCTTACGCACCTCGTTCATGATGGTGCCCGAGCTCAGCAGCTGCACCTTGGACTTATCGCCGGCGTAGCTTTCCAGCTTGTAGATACCCTTACGGATACCGGCCTCGGCGCCTTCAGGCATTGCAGGCTGGGCGTAGTTTTCGTTCATCAGCGTCAGGTAGTAGAAGATGTTTTCCTGGCGCGGGCCGTACATGCGACGGATACCGTCCTGCATGATCACCGCAACTTCGTAGGCGAACGTCGGGTCGTAAGAAATACAGTTAGGCACGGTATTGGCCAACACGTGGCTGTGACCGTCTTCGTGTTGCAGGCCTTCACCGTTCAGGGTAGTACGACCGGCGGTGGCGCCGAGCAGGAAGCCGCGCGCCTGTTGGTCGCCCGCCATCCATGCCATGTCGCCGACACGTTGGAAACCGAACATGGAGTAGTAAATGTAGAACGGGATCATCGGCAGATCGTTGGTGCTGTACGAGGTGGCCGCAGCAACCCAGGACGACATCGCGCCCAGTTCGTTGATACCTTCCTGCAGTACCTGACCCTTTTCGCTTTCCTTGTAGTAGGAAACGATGTCGCGGTCTTGCGGGGTATACAGCTGACCCTGCGGGTTGTAGATACCAATTTGACGGAACAGGCCTTCCATACCGAAGGTACGCGCCTCATCGGCAATGATAGGCACTATATTCTGGCCGATACCCTTGTCTTTCAAAAGGATGTTCAGCGCACGGACGAAGCCCATGGTGGTTGAAATATCACGCTTTTGTTCTTCCAGCAGCGGTGCAAACGCGCTCACTTCCGGCAGGCTAAGCGCCTTACTGAAATTAGGCAGACGCTGCGGCGTGTAACCGTGCAGCGCCTTACGACGGGCGTGCAGGTAATCGTATTCGGCAGAGCCTTCTTCCAGTTTCAGGTAAGGCAGGTTAACCAGCTCCTCGTCGGAAACCAGATCGTCCAGGCCCAGACGGTTACGCAGTGCAGAGACGTGCGTCATGTCCATCTTCTTCACCTGGTGGGCGATGTTCTTACCTTCGGCGGCTTCACCCATGCCGTAACCCTTAACGGTTTTCGCCAGGATCACGGTCGGACGACCCTTGGTTTCTTCCGCTTTCTTGAATGCGGCATACAGCTTGGACGGCTCGTGACCGCCGCGCTTGAGGGCAAAGATCTCGTCGTCCGTCATATCGGCAACCAGGGCCGCGGTTTCAGGGTAACGACCGAAGAAGTGCTCACGCACGTAGGCGCCGTCCTTCGACTTGTAGGTCTGGTAGTCGCCGTCGAGGGTTTCGTTCATCAGTTGCAGCAGCTTGCCGGTGGTGTCTTTCGCCAGCAGCTTGTCCCAACCGTTACCCCACACAACCTTGATCACGTTCCAGCCGGCGCCCTTGAACAGGCCTTCCAGTTCCTGGATGATCTTACTGTTACCCATGACAGGGCCGTCAAGGCGCTGCAGGTTACAGTTGATAAGATAACAAAGGTTGTCGAGCTTTTCGCGGGCGGCGAAGGAAATCGCGCCGCGTGATTCCGGCTCGTCCATTTCACCGTCACCCAGGAAGGCGAAGACGCGCTGACCCGTGGTGTCTTTCAGGCCACGGCCGTTCAGGTATTTCAGGAAACGCGCCTGGTAGATAGAGGCGATCGGACCCAGACCCATAGACACGGTCGGGAACTGCCAGAATTCAGGCATCAGTTTAGGGTGCGGATACGAAGGCAGACCCTTGCCGTCTACTTCCTGACGGAAGTTGTCGAGCTGCTCTTCTGTCAGGCGACCTTCAAGGAAGGCACGGGCGTAAATGCCCGGAGAAATGTGGCCCTGGTAGTAAACCAGATCGCCGCCGTCTTTTTCGTTCGGCGCCTTGAAGAAGTGGTTGAAACACACCTCATAGAAAGCCGCAGACGACTGGAAAGACGCCATATGACCGCCCAGCTCGAGATCTTTTTTCGACGCACGCAGTACGATCATGATCGCATTCCAGCGGATGATGGAACGAATGCGGCGCTCGATGTTTACGTCACCGGGATACGCCGGTTCCTGATCGTGCGGGATGGTATTAACGTAGTTGGTGGTGGTGCCGGTCGGCATGTCTACGCCGTCCAGGCGCGCCTGTTCCAGCACTTGCTCCAGCAGATACTGGGCACGCTCAACACCTTCTTCACGCACAACCGATTCAAGGGCTTGCAGCCACTCCTGGGTTTCTAGCGCGTCTACGTCAAGTTTGTTGACTTCAGACATATGGAGTTTTCCTTATGTTTAAAATACGAATGTAATTATTAGTGTGTTGCCCGGCGGGCGGTTAGCCGCGCTGAGTTCGCCTCAGGCTGCGCTCGATACGCGTGTGTTCTTTATTGGCCTCTAGCAGGGCTTCTTCAATAAAGGCCAAATGCGCGTTACTGGCGAGACGAGCCTCTTCCGGCTTTCCTTCTATTACTGCATCCATCAGTACCCGGCGATGTTCGGCCAATTGCTGACTTACCACCGGCTTTTTAAGTAGTACCGTTAAGTTTTGTAATACGTTTTGCTCGAGCAGGGACTGCATGCCGCGAACCAGGTGTAACAGCACCACGTTATGCGACGCTTCCGCCACCGCAAAATGGAATCCGTTAATGGCCTTGGCCTTTTGCGCTATATCGCCTTCCGCATCGGCAATCTTGTCGAAGCTTTCCTTTACCTTTTGCAGATCCGTGCTGGTGCCACGTAGCGCTGCGTAGTAGGCTGCAATGCCTTCGAGCGCATGACGGAACTCCAGCAAGTCGAACTGCGATTCGGGATGACGGCTGATAAGCTCAAACAAAGGATCGCTGAGCCCTTCTTCCAGCTGGTTTTTCACGAAGGTGCCACCGCCCTGACGGCGAGTCACCAATCCCTTGGCTTCCAGTTTCTGGATAGCCTCACGCAGCGAGGGACGAGAAACGTCAAATTGCTTGGCCAGCTCCCGCTCCGGCGGCAGCTTAGCGCCAGGCGCCAGGGACCCCTCGAGAATCATATTTTCGAGTTGTTCCAAAATAACGTCTGACAGTTTCGCGGCTTTGATCTTTAACGACATAGCGACAAGCTTAGTATTCTATTTATAAAACTCAAAGGTAAATTGGTCATACCAAATTGACGCATACGTTATCAAAATCCCCTTAGGCTGTCAAAAATCCGCGTTCGTCTAAGCGGCTTAAAATCAGTCAGGTAAGAAGAAAAAACTGCGTCGGCGGCAATGAGGTTCGACCTGCGCATTTCGCCCGACCCGGCGAAAAGCGCAGCCTGGAGTATGAATGATAGCTTGCTAAAAGAAAGCCTGAAGGATGTAAAAACAAAATGGTCTGACCAGCGAAAGCTCACCAACTCAATGCGTCGTCATCTTCGCCGGGCAACAAAAAACCCCGCCAGAAGGCAGGGTTTTTTCAGGTAATCCGAAGATTAAGCGTTAACGATAAAATCAACGCCTTCCTGGATGTCTTTGTGCAGGGTTGCCAGCATGTCGTCTTTGGCTTTCTGCTCGTAAGCGCTCAGTTCGCCGTATGACAGCAGCTCGGCAACGCCGTCTTTACCCAGACGTACAGGTTGCGCGAAGAAAGGAGCATCTTCACCCGCACCTTGAACGTATGCGTAATCAACCACGTCTTCGCCCTGCATGCCTTTAACCAGAGACATACAGAAACGTGCAGCCGCAGCACCCATTGACAGGGTTGCGCTGCCGCCACCGGCCTTGGCTTCAACAACCTCGGTACCGGCATTCTGGATGCGCTTGGTCAGAGACTCGATTTCGTCATCAGAGAAGCTTACGCCTTCAACCTGAGACAGCAGAGGCAGGATAGTGGTACCCGAGTGACCGCCGATCACTGGCACTTTTACGTCGGCTACGTTCAGGCCTTTCAGCTCACCTACGAAGGTTTCTGCACGGATCACGTCCAATGTCGTTACACCGAATACGCGAGCCGGATCATAGGTACCGGCCTTTTTGAATACTTCAGCAACGATTGGCACGGTGCCGTTAACCGGGTTAGTGATAACACCAACCAGCGCCTTAGGACAGTTGCGAACGATGCCTTCAGAAAGCGTTTTGATGATGCCCGCATTCACGTTGAACAGGTCAGCACGGTCCATGCCTGGCTTACGCGGCATACCGGCCGGGATCACCACGATGTCACAACCGGCCAGCGCGTCGTCCAGTTGGTCGGCGCCGAAACCTTGTACCTTAACGGCAGTCGGGATGTGAGACAGATCAACGGCAACACCCGGAACAACCGGAGCAACGTCGTAAAGAGACAGCTCAGAACCTGCCGGCAGGTTAGTTTTCAACAACAGTGACAGTGCTTGACCGATACCGCCCGCGGCACCCAAAACAGCAACTTTCATTAGAATTCTCCGTAAATAGAGGTAGGAATAATTTGGTGACGCTAAAGATAATGAAAACTGCGACCAAAAACAAATTTATCCCGGTTATTTTGGGTATAAATTCGACCATAGTTGTAAAACGACTGTCACGCTGAAGTTTACAGATTCGATCACCTGCCACCCGATACATGCGACGCAGAAGCTGAAACCGCATTCAGCGGGTCGGTTGAGCCATGCGCCCACAAAATCACAACAGCTGCATGGCGGCCTCTTTTTGTGTAGACTGATGCAACACTGACACTGACTTCGAAAAACAACAATGCAACCACAAGACAAGCAAGAAGCGCTGATCAAGGCCTTTAAGGCTCTGTTAAAAGAAGAAAACTTTGGTTCTCAGGGAGAAATTGTCGACGCCCTGAAAGAGCAAGGCTTTGACAATATAAGCCAGAGTAAAGTGTCGCGTATGCTGAGCAAGTTCGGCGCGGTGCGTACCCGTAACGCAAAACAGGAAATGGTTTACTGTTTGCCCGCGGAAATGGGAGTGCCTACCGCCAAGAGCCCGTTGCGTCAGTTGGTGCTCGATATCATGCACAATGAAATGATGATCATCATCCGTACCAGTCCGGGCGCCGCGCAGCTGATCGCTCGTTTGCTCGATTCGCTCGGCAAGGCCGACGGTGTGCTCGGCACCATTGCCGGTGACGATACTATTTTCATCGCCCCCGCTAAGGTGTCAGAGATAGATATGACGCTGGAGCGCGTACGCCAGCTGTTTGAAAACGTGTGATTAAAAGGCCATTGAGCCCTTAATCATTGAGTCGCTGGCTTTTGAGAAAATCCAGCGACGGCGCAAAATACGCCGACCCCATGTCAGCCTGGCTGAAATCGAGCCAGGCATCGTAAGCCTCTCCCTCACCCAGCTGACTGCAAAGGATCCGTTCAAAGGCATCCCCGTGCGCCGAACAGGTAATAGACAACAGGCCCTGTTTGTGTACGTCGCCGAACGGCATTCCCTGATGTAAAACCAACGCCTGGCCGCGCTCGTCTTTCAGTTCGCTGCGCACCGCATGGCTGTTCGCATCCAGCGGCATCAGCAATTCATTATCCAGTCGGCTGCGCCCCATCACCAGCTCCTGCTCTTCAACACTCAGCATTTGCCAGTCGGCCAGGTTGTGAGTGAAACGCTGTACATGCACATAGCTACCCTGATCGAACGGTGAACCGGCCAGTTCAATCAGTGCGGTGCGCTTCTTCTGTCTTCCGTGCGGGGTGTCGGACGCATAGATAAAGCCGTTGAAATCGCGGCCGTCGAGAAAGCGAAACCCCTTAATATGCTCCACCAGCTCAACATCGTTGCCAAGCAGTGACAGCACCCGCAAGCCGAACAGGTGGTTGACGTCTTCGCGATCGGAGCGAATTTGAACAAACAGATCGAAGGGCTGCGACAACATTGGATGCTCGGTGCTGTTAAAGACGGGGAAACTCTTTAACTCGGGCGGAATTGCTTCGGGATACAGATGCGGCCAATACTGTGCGCCGACCGCCACGAAACTGGATACCATGGCCTCGGAAAAACGCTCATCGAATTCATTTTGCAGATCGGCCAGCTCCGCCAGTTTATCGCGTACCCTGTCATCATGACCGTCAAGAACATTAAAAAACAAATGCAAACCGTGCAGGTTCGCTTGAGCACAAATACCCGATTGCGCTTGCGGCATGAGGTTTCCTAATCTTTCCAGGCCCCAAGGGGCGAATTGATGGCGAATGTGGATCATACCATTCATTGCAATGAATGAGTTAACCGGGCCGCAATAATACAGCGTCCGGTTTCACCCGGAAGATCCGAATATCAGTACTTCGCCCTTTCTTTATCAACGAGTTATCTATGAACTCATGGTTCCAGGCCAAGTATATGCACTGAGCAATCCCCTTAGCAACCGAATTGAACGGCCTGCGATACAAGAGCCGACGACAATTGCCCAAAGATGCGTGAGAAATATCTCACAACTCAGGTGGATTTGGCTGGTTTGCAAGTAAATTACTCCCACAAAAAAAAATAATCCCTTGTATTTAAATAACTTTATAAAAACGTTTAAATAACAAACAATTCTCTTCCGTTCTGCTCGGTGGTATTCAACAAGGCACGCCGTATACTTACACCAGTTGTCGGATAAGGGCATGTCGGGCGACAGTTAAGGAAGCGGTCGGCGGTTAAGCCACCTTGGACAGGGAAATTGAAATGCAGGATGCAAGTCAGTCATACCGCGGGATTGCGGTAACGGACATGGGGCAGGACGCCACAGGGACGAATTAAGGACAAGACTTTGCGAAAGCACAGGGAGCCGTCAGGGTTGATGGCGCT